>NZ_SSDN01000066.1:0-7828 GCF_004794355.1 Microbacterium sp. K36
CGGACGCCCCCGCGATCGCGCAGACCCCGGCTCCGGCCGAGGCACCCGCGACGGCGGAGCCCGCCATCCCCGGCACCGCGCTCGCCCCGGCCGCCGACATCAGCACACCGCTGCCCTGGACCCGCACGGTCTGGAACGGTCGTGCCCCCCGACACCTCCCGGCCGCCGCCGCGGCCGCCAACCCGGCCGCGCGCCGGCGCCCGACGTGGACCCAGGCGATCGCCGTGCTGTTCGGCGCCGCCGCTCTCGGTGTGCTCGCTGCCGCGGCCGTGGCCCTCGTCCGCACGCTGCTGAGCCTCCCCTTCATGCAGGACTTCCTGGCGGCCTTCCCGGGCGAGTACGAGCCGCCGATCCCGGTCGAGCCCGGCTTCGCGCCGTGGGTCAACTGGGCCCACTTCTTCAACATGTTCCTGATCGTGCTGATCATCCGCTCGGGGCTGCAGGTGCGCACAGAGAAGCGTCCGAGCGTGTTCTGGTCCCCGCGGAACAACCCGAAGGGCAAGATCAGCCTGAACCTCTGGTTCCACCAGGCGCTCGACATCCTGTGGCTGCTGAACGGCGTGATCTTCGTGGTGCTGCTGTTCGTCACGGGGCACTGGGTGCGGATCGTGCCGACGAGCTGGGAGGTCTTCCCGAACGCGCTGTCGGCGGCACTGCAGTACATCTCGTTCGACTGGCCGCACGAGAACGGCTGGAACAACTACAACAGCCTGCAGCAGCTCGCCTACTTCGTCACCGTCTTCCTCGCGGCACCGCTCGCCGCCGTCACCGGGTTCCGCATGTCGGGGCTCTGGCCCAAGAAGGCGGAGCGCCTGTCGAAGGCGTACCCGGTGGAGTGGGCCCGCGCCCTGCACTTCCCGGTGATGCTCTACTTCGTGGCGTTCATCATCGCGCACGTCGCGCTCGTGATGCTGACGGGCTTCCTGCGCAACCTCAACCACATGTTCGCCGCGCAGGATGCCGCGACGTGGACGGGGTTCTGGGTGTTCATCGCCTCGCTCGTCGTGATCGCGATCGCGTGGGTCGCGGCGCGCCCGCTCGTGCTCGCGCCGATCGCGAAGGCGTTCGGCAAGGTCTCGGGGCGCTGATCCATGACCGACCGCACCGTCATCGAGGACTACTGGCGCGAGGCCCGCATCGCGCTTCCGCACCTGCCCGAGGCCCTTCCCGAGGCGTGGGGTTTCGGCGCGACGCCGGAGCATGCCGACGAGCTCCTGGACCTCGTGCTCCGAGGCATCAAGGTGGGCACCGCGTCCTCCGTCTGGGACTACGAGGAGACGGGGGACCCGCTGCCGACCGTCGGCGAGCTCAGCATCATCCTCGATGGAACCGGCGCCCCGCGCGCCGTGATCGAGACCACAGCGATCGACATCGTGCCTTTCGACGAGGTCGACGAGGCGCACGCGTTCGCCGAGGGAGAGGGGGATCGCACTCTGGCGCACTGGCGCGAGGTGCACGAGCGCTACTGGCGCACCCACTCCGAGAGCCCGCGCGGCTACGAACCCGACATGCCGGTGCTGTGCGAGCGCTTCCGACTGCTCCTGCCGGCCGGCACGGAGGAGTGAGAAGAGGGAGATCATGGCAGAGGCCTACATCGTCGACGCGGTCCGTTCGCCGGTCGGACGCCGTGGCGGCGCTCTCGCGGAGATCCACCCCGCCGACCTCGGCGCGCACAGTCTGCGGGCCCTCGTCGACCGGACCGGCATTGACCCCGGAGCCGTGGACGACGTGATCCTCGGAGCCATCGACGCGATCGGGGGACAGGCCGGGAACGTCGCACGCACGGCGCTGCTCGTCGCCCGCTTCCCGGAGCACGTGCCCGGCGTGACGATCGACCGCCAGTGCGGATCCAGTCAGCAGGCCGTGCACTTCGCCGCGCAGGCGGTGCTCAGCGGCACCAGCGACCTCGTGATCGCCGGGGGGCTGCAGAACATGTCGCGGATCCCGCTCACCGCCGCCGCGACCGTCGGCCGGGAGTACGGCTTCACGACGCCGTACTCCGAGTCGCCCGGATGGCAGGAGCGGTACGGCGACCAGGAGATCTCGCAGTTCCGGGGCGCGGAGCTCATCGCCGAGCGGTGGGACATCTCGCGGGAGGAGATGGAGCGGTACGCGCTGGAGAGCCACCGCCGGGCGGCCGTCGCCCAGGACGAGGGGCGGTTCGCGGCGGAGATCGCGCCGCTCGCCGGGCTCGACGACGACGAGGGCGTGCGCCGGGACACCACCCTCGAACGCATGGCCGGCCTGCCGCCGCTCGCGCCCGGCGGGCGGATCACGGCTGCGGTCGCGTCGCAGATCAGCGATGCGTCGAGTGCCGTGCTCATCGCCAGCGCGAGGGCGGTGCAGGAGCACGGCCTCACCCCGCGGGCCCGCATCCACCACGTCTCCGTCCGTGGCGACGACCCCGTGCTCATGCTCACGGCACCGATCCCGGCGACTCGGCACGCGCTGGAGCGCACGGGACTCCGGATCGAGGACATCGACCTGTTCGAGGTCAACGAGGCGTTCGCCTCGGTCGTGCTCGCCTGGATGCGCGAGACCGGTGCGCCGCACGAGAAGGTCAACGTCAACGGCGGCGGCATCGCGCTGGGGCACCCGATCGGCGCGACCGGCACCCGCATCCTCGCGACCCTGCTCAACGAGCTGGAGCGCACCGGCGGTCGGTACGGCCTGCAGACGATGTGCGAGGGCGGCGGCGTCGCGAACGTCACGATCATCGAACGCCTCTGAGGGCAGACGAGAAGGGCCGCCCCGCGGGGCGGCCCTTTCGGTGAGGACGAAGGTCAGGGGCGCACGAAGCGGACCTCGGTGAGCGTCTCACCGAGGAACGGCTCGGTGTGCGCGGCGCCGTCGAGGTGGAACCCGTTGCGCGTGTAGAAGCGGTGCGCGCGGGGGTTGTCCTCGGCGACCCAGAGGTAGAGCGGCTCGTCCTTCTCGACGGCCGCGTCGAAGAGCTTCTGGCCGATGCCGGTCGAGTGGTACGCGTCGAGCAGGTAGATGAAGTACAGCTCGCGGAACGCCGGGGCGTCCTTGTCGCGCGCCGGACCCGAGCCGACGAAGCCGACGATCTCGCCGTCGACGAGCGCCGCGTTCATCTTGAAGTCGGGGCCCTGCGCGGCCCAGTGCGTCCAGAGCTCGGCCATGCGCCGAGGCGAGACCTTCTCCAGCGCCGCCTTGCTGATGAGGTGATCGTAGGTCTGGTGCCAGCACTGCGCATGCACGCGACCGAGGGCTTCCGCATCCACATCACGGACCGGACGGACGATGACTTCGGGCTGGGCTTCGGCGCTCATGCGGTGACTCTACGGCGGGTCCGTGGAAATCGGAAATCGGGATGACGGCCGGCGGGAGGCCCACCGGGGGCATGGAGGAATCGGACAACGAAGTTCGGCTGTCGTGCGCGGATGGCTACGATCAGTCCTCGTGAACGTGATCTGGCGGACCCTCCTCGTGATCCTCGGTGCGCGTCGCCGCGTGCGTCGGGGGAAGACCCTCGACCCCACAGCCGTCGGCACCGTGACGGTGACCACCCTGCCCACCGACCTCGACATCCTCCGCCACATGAACAACGGCCGGTACCTGTCGCTGTTCGACCTCGGTCGCTGGGACCACCTCATCCGCACGGGGTTGTTCGACGTGATGAAGGAGCAGGGCTGGTACGCGGTCGTGTCGAGCGAGACGATCACCTTCCGCAAGTCGCTCCAGCTCTGGCAGCGGTTCGAGGTGCAGTCCCGGTTCATCGGGCACGACGAGAAGGCCCTGTTCCTGGAGCATCGTGCCGTGGTCGGCGGCGAGGTCTACGCCCGGGCCATCGTGCGGGCCCGCGTGCTGCGACGCTCCGGCGGCACGGTCAGCAACGAGGAGCTCTTCGCTGCGGTGGGCAAGCCCGACGGGGTGCCGGAGATCGACGCGTGGGTGCACGACTGGGCGGCCGCGTCCGCCCTGCCTCCCGTGCGCACCCCCGCCCCCAGCATCTGGAACTGACCCGACTCCGGCCCGCCCGGTCGGGCACCCCAGGATTCCGCGACCGGAGACCTAGGGTGGTCACATGGCAGAGTCGTCGTCATCCTCCGCGGAGGCGGGGGCATCCGCATCCCTCGCCGATCAGGCGGTCGAGCTCGCGCGCCGCTGGGTGATCGAGGCGGCCGCGGCCGACGTCGACCCCGCCGCCGCGCGTCTCGCCGGAGTGCTCCGCGACGCCAACGGTCTGCCGTTCACCCTCGGTTTCGTCGACGGCGTGATGCGACCGGAGAGCCTGACCGCCGCGGCCGCCCGACTGCACCGGATCGCGCCCATCGTGCCGGAGTTCCTGCCGTGGTACCTGCGCTCCGCGGTGCGGCTCGGCGGCGGCGTCGCCCCGGTGCTGCCGACACCGGTCGTCCCCCTCGCGCGGCGGGCGCTGCGCGAGATGGTGGGGCACCTCGTGGTGGACGCCCGGCCCGCGAAGCTCGGACCCGCGATCGAGAAGCTGCGGGAGTCGGCCTCCCGCCTGAACCTCAACCTCCTCGGGGAGGCGGTGCTGGGCGAGGCGGAGGCGCAGCGGCGGCTCGACGGCATCCACGAGCTCATCCGGCGTCCGGACGTCGACTACGTGTCGGTCAAGGTCTCGGCCATCGTCAGCCGCATCTCGATGTGGGGCTTCGACGAGGTCGTCGACCGGGTCGTGGAGCGGCTGCTCCCGCTGTACGTGACGGCGGCGGCGGACGGCACCTTCATCAACCTCGACATGGAGGAGTATCGCGACCTCGACCTCACGATCGCCGTCTTCACACGGCTCCTGGAGGACCCTCGGCTCATCGGGCTCGAGGCCGGGATCGTGCTGCAGGCCTATCTGCCCGACGCGCTCCCGGCCCTCCAGGAGCTCACCGCCTGGGCGCAGGACCGCGTGATCCACGGGGGAGCCCGCATCAAGGTGCGCCTCGTGAAGGGCGCGAACCTCGCGATGGAGCACGTCGAGGCGACGCTGCACGGGTGGACGCCCGCGCCCTACGACACGAAGCTCGACACCGACGCCAACTACCTGCGCTGTCTGGACTGGGCGCTGCAGCCCGAGCACACGACCTCGGTGCGGATCGGCGTGGCCGGCCACAACCTCTTCGGCATCGCCCACGCGTGGCTGCTGGCCGGGCAGCGGGGCGTCCGCGACGATGTCGAGTTCGAGATGCTGCTCGGCATGGCCCAGGGGCAGGTGCAGGCGGTGTCCCGGGAAGTGGGTCCGGTGCTGCTGTACGTGCCGGTCGTCGCGCCCGCCGAGTTCGACGTGGCCATCAGCTATCTCGTGCGGCGGCTGGAGGAGAACGCGTCGTCCGAGAACTTCCTCTCCGCGGCGTTCCACCTGCACGACGACGAGACGCTCTTCGCCCGGGAGGCTGACCGCTTCCTCGACGCACTCGACCGGGCGGGGGACCCGGCCCTCGGCCTCGGTCCGCGGCGCACGCAGGACCGCCTCGCGCCCGTGCACGAGTCCGTGCGGCCGGCGCCGGTCAGCCCGGCCGCGGAGGCCGATCTCACGAAGGCCGTGCTCGGCATCGTGCGCGGCTCGGATGACGCCGACACCGGCGCCTACCTCGAGACCGCCGTGTACGCCGCGCGCGAGCGCGGGGAGGACACCGGGGGCGCCCCGGGCTTCGCGAACACGGCCGACACGGATCTCGCCCTCCCGGCCAACCGTGAGTGGGCGGCGGGGATCCGCGCGCGGCTCGCGGAGTCGGCGGTCGGGAAGGAGGTCCTCGACGCCGCCCGCGTCGACGACGCCGACGACCTCGGCCGCATCGTGCGCGGTGTGCAGGGTGCCGCGGCGGCCTGGGGTTCGCGTCCAGCGGCCGAACGGGCCGAGGTGCTGCTGCGCGCGGCGGCGGCGCTCGAGTCCCGGCGTGCGGAGCTGATCGAGGTCGCGGCGGCGGAGACGGGCAAGGTCTTCGCCGAAGCCGATGTCGAGGTGAGCGAGGCCGTCGACTTCGCCCGGTACTACGCCGCGACGTGCCGCGAGCTCGATGCGATCTCCGGCGCCGTCTTCGTCCCCGCCCGCGTGACCGTCGTCGCGCCGCCGTGGAACTTCCCCCTCGCGATCCCCGCCGGTGGCGTTCTGGCGGCGCTCGCCGCGGGCTCCGGCGTGGTCCTGAAGCCCGCCCCGCAGGCGCGGCGGTGTGCGGCGGTGCTCGTGGAGGCCCTGTGGGACGGCGGCGTTCCCCGTGAGGCTCTCGCTCTCGTCGACATCGAGGAAGGCGACCTCGGCCGTGCTCTCATCACGGACGAGGCGGTGGACCGGGTGATCCTCACCGGGTCGTGGGAGACCGCGGCGCTGTTCCGCTCCTGGCGTCCCGACCTGCCCCTGCTCGCGGAGACCAGCGGCAAGAACGCCATGATCATCACCCCCTCGGCCGACCTCGACCTCGCCGTGGCCGACCTCGTGAAGAGCGCGTTCGGGCATGCGGGGCAGAAGTGCTCCGCGGCCTCGCTGGCGATCCTCGTCGGGCCGGTGGGGCGCTCGCAGCGTTTCGCCCGTCAGCTCGCCGACGCAGTGCGCTCGCTGCGGGTCGGCTGGCCTTCGGATCCGCTCGCCGAGGTGGGCCCCGTCATCGAGAAGCCCGAGGGCAAGCTCGCCTGGGCCCTCTCCGAGCTGGAGGGCGACGAGCGGTGGCTCATCGAACCCGCCCTCGACCCCGCCGACGACGGCAGCGGCCGGCTCTGGCGTCCCGGCGTGCGGGTCGGCGTGCAGTCCGGCTCCCGCTTCCACACCGAGGAGTTCTTCGGGCCGGTCCTCGGGATCATGCATGCCCCGACCCTCGCGAAGGCCGTCGATCTGCAGAACGCCGTCGCCTACGGTCTCACCGCGGGACTGCACACGCAGGACCCCGACGACCTCTCCTTCTGGCTCGACCGCGTGCAGGCCGGGAATCTCTACGTCAACCGCGGCACGACCGGGGCGATCGTGCAGCGGCAGCCGTTCGGCGGGTGGAAGCGCTCCTCGGTCGGGGCCGGTGCCAAGCCGGGCGGGCCGAACCACCTCATCGGACTCGGGTCGTGGCGCGCCCAGCACGGGTCCCCGGCGTCGAGCACCCTCCATCTGCGGGGGCTCGACTCCCGGATCACGGGGCTCATCGAGGCCGCGCAGCCCTCCCTCCCGTTCGAGTCTTTCGAGTGGCTCCGGCGGTCGGCCCTATCGGACGCCCTGGCCTGGGACCGGGAGTTCGGTCGGGTGCGGGACGTCTCGCGGCTGGAGATCGAGCGCAACCTCTTCCGGTACCGCCCTGTGCCCGTGGAGATCCGCGCCACCGAGGACGCCGCCCTGCACGACCTGCTGCGGGTCGTGATCGCGGGGGTGCGTGCGGGCGCCGGCTTCGTCGTGTCGACTCCGGTCGGGCTTCCGGCGGGCGTGCGGCATGCTCTGGGCGACCTCGACGCCGTGGTGTTCCTGGAGACGGAGGACGAGTGGCTCCAGCGGATGCGGGCGGCCGAGGAGTCCGGGGCATCGGGAGACGCCGGGGTTCCGGTGCTTCCGCGGCATGGGCGCGTGCGGCTCGTGGGCGGACGGGAGTCGGTGGCGGCGCTGCGCTCCGCGCTGGCTCGGGTCACAGGGGGCGATCCGGACCTCGCGGTGTACGACGCGGAGGTGACGGCAGCGGCCCGCATCGAGCTCCTCCCGTTCGTCCACGAGCAGTCCGTCTCGATCACCGCCCACCGCTACGGAAACCCCGACCCCTGGAGCGCCTCCGTCATCTGACTCCCGCGGTGGTGCGCCGGCCGGGGTGCCCCGCCCGTTTCCGGTGCGGGTGCGGGTGCGAAAAGGCGCCTCCCCGCGCCATCCGGGGTGCGTTTCTGATCCCGC
>NZ_SSDN01000067.1:0-18004 GCF_004794355.1 Microbacterium sp. K36
CCTCCCGCGCGCATCCGCCGGACACGCGAAGAGGACGCCCGTCGATCGACGGGCGTCCTCTTCTGCGGGTGCGGATTACGCGCGCTTGCGCGAGGTGAGCACCTGGTCGACGATGCCGTACTCCAGCGCCTCGTTGGCCGAGAGGATCTTGTCGCGATCGATGTCGCGGTTGACCTGCTCGACCGGCTTGCCGGTGTGACGGGCCATGGTCTCCTCGAGCCAGGTGCGCATGCGGAGGATCTCCGCCGCCTGGATCTCGATGTCGGAGGCCTGACCGTGTCCGGCCTCCCCCATCGCCGGCTGGTGCATCAGCACGCGCGCGTTCGGCAGGGCGAGACGCTTGCCGGGGGCACCGGCCGCGAGCAACACGGAAGCGGCCGAGGCCGCCTGGCCGAGCACGACGGTCTGGATCTGCGGCGCGACGTACTGCATCGTGTCGTAGATCGCCGTCATCGCGGTGAACGAGCCACCCGGCGAGTTGATGTACATGGTGATGTCGCGCTCGGAGTCCTGGCTCTCCAGGACGAGGAGCTGCGCCATGACGTCGTCGGCCGACGCGTCGTCGACCTGCACGCCGAGGAAGATCACGCGGTCTTCGAACAGCTTGTTGTACGGGTCCTGGCGCTTGAAGCCGTAGGCGGTGCGCTCCTCGAACTGCGGCAGCACATACCGGCTGGAGGGCAGGTTTCCGGCGGACTGGAACGTGGGTGTGTACATGGTGTCCTCTCGAATCCTTACTCGACGCCCGTGCCGCCGCCGCCGGTGACGTCGCTGGCGTGCTCGCGGATGTGGTCGACGAAGCCGTACTCGAGGGCCTCCTCCGCCGTGAACCAGCGGTCGCGGTCGCCGTCGGCGTTGATCTGCTCGACGGGCTTGCCGGTCTGCGACGCCGTGATCTCGGCGAGGCGCTTCTTCATCGACAGGATGAGCTGCGCCTGGGTCTGGATGTCGCTCGCGGTGCCGCCGAAGCCGCCGTGCGGCTGGTGCAGCAGCACGCGGGCGTTCGGCGTGATGTAGCGCTTGCCCTTGGTGCCGCTCGTCAGCAGCAGCTGGCCCATGGACGCGGCCATGCCGATGCCGACGGTGACGATGTCGTTCGGCACGAACTGCATCGTGTCGTAGATCGCCATGCCCGCGGTGATCGAGCCGCCGGGCGAGTTGATGTAGAGGTAGATGTCCTTCTCGGAGTCTTCGGCGGCGAGAAGGAGGATCTTCGCGCAGATCTCGTTGGCGTTGTCGTCTCGCACCTCCGAGCCGAGCCAGATGATGCGGTCCTTCAGCAACCTGTCGAAGACGCTTGTCGCGACGAGGGGTTCAGCCATGTCAGCTCCTGCTTCCGTGTTTCAGTGATTCGAATCTACCGGCGCGCGCACAGCCCCTAGGTCGTGTTCGCCGTCGGCATATCAGGTGTCGCTGCCGGCGATCTCGTGCGCGTACGCCGTCATCGACCGGTGGTAGCGCGGCAGGTGCGGGACGAGCGCGAGGATGGCCACCGACAGGCCCTGCGCGGGCCGGCCGGCACTCGCGAGGATGAGGGCGTGCACCACTGCGACCGCGTCCCGATACGGCCCGTCCGCCGCGATCTCCTCCTCGGCGCGGATCACCCGCAGCGCCTCGTCGTAGTCCCCGAGGTTGCGCAGCGAGCTCGCGAGCTGGATCACGCACTGGGGGCGATGCTCCTCGTCGAGGCCGAGGGCCAGGGCGCGACGGTAGAGCTCCACGGCCTCCGCCGGGCGGCCGGCGGAATCGCGAGCACCGGCGCGCTCGAACTCGGCCCGGGCGTCGTCCGCACCCCGTTCGGCGGCGAGGGCGTCGATGCGGGCGATCGTCTCGTCGCCGACCTCCTCTCCGGAGGCCTCCGCCCACACCTGCTCGATGCGGTCGTCCCAGCTCGTCATCCTGTCGTCCTTCCCTCGATGAGAAAGAGGGCGGATGCCGCAGCACCCGCCCTCTTCACTCGACCGCGCCGATCACTCGGCGGTGTCGGCGTCCTTCTTGGCCGGAGCCTTCTTCGCCGCCGGCTTCTTGGCGGCGGGCTTCTTCTCCGCGGCGGGCTTCTCGTCCGCGTCGGCGTCCTTCTTGGCGGCCGCCTTCTTGGCCGGAGCCTTCTTCTTCGCGGCCGGCTTCTCCTCGGCCTCGGCGGGCTTCTCGTCCTCGGACTCGGCCTCGTCGTCGGTCACGACGAAGTCGGAGAGGTCGACGGCCTTGCCGTTGGTGTCCACGACCTTGACCTTGCCCAGCGCGATCGCGAGCGCCTTGTTGCGGGCGACCTCGCCGACCAGCGCGGGGAGCTGGTTCGAGGACTGCAGCGCCTCGACGAACTCCTGCGGTGCCATACCGTACTGCGCGGCGGACTGGATGAGGTACTGCGAGAGCTCCTCCTGCGAGACCTGCACGTCGGCCTGCTCGGCGATCGTGTCGAGCAGCACCTGCGTGCGGAACTGCTTCTCGCTGGCCTCGGTCACCTCGGCGCGGTGCACGTCGTCCTCGAGACGGCCCTCGCCCTCGAGGTGGTTGTGCACCTCGTCCTCGATGAGCTGCGGCGGGACCGGGATCTCGATCTGCGCGAGCAGCGTCTCGACGAGCTTGTCGCGGGCGGCGGAACCCTGCGTGAAGACGCCCTGCTGTTCGACGCGCTCGCGCAGGCTGTCGCGCAGCTCGGCGATCGTGTCGAACTCGCTCGCGATCTGCGCGAACTCGTCGTCGGCCTCGGGGAGCTCGCGCTCCTTGACGGCCTTGACGGTGACGGAGACCTCCGCCTCCTTGCCGGCGTGGTCGCCGCCGACGAGGGCGGAGCGGAAGGTGGTGTCCTCACCGGCGGTGAGCGACTCGATCGCGTCGTCGATGCCCTCGAGGAGCTCGCCGGAGCCGATCTCGTAGGAGACGCCCTCGGCGCGGTCGATCTCGGCGCCGTCGATGGTGGCGACGAGGTCCAGCTCGACGAAATCGCCCTTGGCTGCCGGGCGGTCGACGGGGATGAGCGTGCCGAAGCGGGCGCGCATGTTCTCCAGCTCAGCGTCGAGGGCGGCCTCGTCGGCCTCCACGGCGTCGACCTCGAGGGTGATGCCCGCGTAGTCCGGCAGCTCGATCTCCGGGCGCACGTCGACCTCGACGTCGACGAGCAGGTCGCCCGAGAAGTCCTTCTCGTTCGGCCACTGCGTGATCTCGGCCGACGGACGGCCGACGATGCGGAGCTTGTGCTCGGCGGTCGCCTCGCGGAAGAACTTGTCCAGGCCCTCGTTGACGGCGTGCTCGATGACGGCGCCGCGGCCGATGCGCTGGTCGATGATCGGAGCGGGCACCTTGCCCTTGCGGAAGCCGGGGATCTGGACGTCCTGCGCGATGTGCTCGTAGGCGTGCGCGATGCTGGGCTTGAGGTCGTCCGGGGTGACCGTGATGGTGAGCTTGACCCGGGTCGGGGTCAGCTTCTCGACGGTGCTGTTCGCCATGCTGGTGTGTTCTCCTTGTGGTTTCCGCGCGGAACGCGGCTGGAAGGTCGTGGGGTCGAGTCGGGGCGACAGGAGTTGAACCTGCGACCTCCCGCTCCCAAAGCGGGCGCTCTACCAAGCTGAGCTACGCCCCGGGGAATCCGCACGCAGATTCAGCCCCATCGAGTCTAACGGACAGGAGCACGCCCGACCGTCCGCTATGATCGATGGAGTCCGGACTCCGGTTCCGGGGGTGTAGCTCAATGGTAGAGTCTCAGTCTTCCAAACTGATTGCGCGGGTTCGATTCCCGTCACCCCCTCCACGTCGTCGCCTCGGTCGAATACGCTGACAGGATCAGCTCCCGACCGGAAGGCCTGCCGAGATGAGCGCCTCGTGACCGCACCTCCCCCGTCGGTTGCCGCGACCGCCACGAGGCCGACTCCGGGCGGGCATCGTCTCCCGCCCGTGCTCTCCTCCGCTCCCGTCCCGCCACGACCTCCGCGTGACCGGCGACGGCTGAGGGGCGTCCTCGCCGGCACCGTCGGCACGGTCGCGGTGTTGACGGGTCTCGGCATCACGCAGCTCGTCGCGAACCAGGGATACGACGAGGCCGCCAGCGGGGTCGAGGACGCCACCCGATCGGTGACCGCCCAGCAGACGGAACTCCAGCAGCGGACCGCCGATCTGATCGCGGCGACGGATGCCGGCCACGTCATCATCGACACCGGCGCGCCTGCCCTCGCCGTTCCCGAGGACCTCTGGACGGCCCTGGACTCCGCCGTGGCGGAGGGCGAGACCACCGGCGCCGAGGCCGAGGACGTCCTCGCGACGCGGCTCCCAGCCGACGAGACGAAACCCGGCTGGTTCTGGGACCTCTTCGCCGCGACGAGCCGTCTCGCCGAGGACCAGAGCATCCTGCGCGACGTCGCCGAGTCGATGGACAGCGCCTCCACGTCCGCCGCCGCGAGCGTGGACGCGGTCCGGACGAACGGCGTGGCCGTGCTCATCGCCGCAGCCGAGGCCGCAAGCGCCTTCGAGAGCGCGCATCCGTCGACCCGCAACGCCGCCGTGATCGCTCTGCGCGGAGCCGCCGCGGATGCTCTCGCCGTCACCGAGGTCGACGACGCGGCCGCGGCCGCCTACGTCGCCCTGCAGAAGGCGGCCACTGAGGTCGTCTCGGCGGAGAATGCCGAGCTGGCGGAGAAGGCGGGACCGCTCCGCGCCGCCCGACTGGCGATCGAGGCCTTCGCCCGGTCCCTCGCCCCCGGGGTCCTGCTCGAGTTCGACTGGGCCCCCGTCGTCAACGGCGCCGGGTACAACGGCAGCATGGGCGGGTACACGACCTGGTGGTGGGACACACCGGGACGCGCAGTCATCGAGCTGTCCGACTCGGTCGCGGAGCAGTGGCCCGCGGAACGCAGCAAGGCACTCGTCGCCCACGAGGTGGGCCACGCCATCAGCGTCAAATGTCAGGACATGTACGACTCGTCCACCCAGGACAGCATCGAGAAGTGGGCGACGGCCTGGGCGATCAGCATGGGCTTCACGGATGACGCGAACGGGGTCTGGGCCTACGGGTACCCGCCTCAGAACTACATCGACGCGGCGGCCGGCTGCCGCTGAGACGGAAGAAGCCGCCGTGGTCCCCACGGCGGCTTCTCCTCTCGCTCAGTCGGCGGTCACTGACCTCGACGCTCGCGAAGCTGGGTGAGGGCGTCCTCCAGGAGCTGGACGGCCTCCTCGTCCGTGCGACGCTCCTTCACGTATGCCAGGTGCGTCTTGTACGGCTCGGCCTTGGCGACGGCAGGAGGGTTCTCCTTGTCGCGCCCGGCCGGAAGACCGGACTGCGGGTGGTCGATGATCTCCGGGATCTCCTCCTCGGGGAGACCAGCTGCGAAGTAGCGGACCGTCTCGTTGCCGAGACCGTCCCAATACGACACCGCGATGCGGTCGGCGTGGTAGCCGTGGTCCTGCTCCCCCATGGGACCGGAACCGACACGGGTACCGCGTATCGCGTTTCCACCGGTAGCCATCA
Source organism: Microbacterium sp. K36 (assembly GCF_004794355.1). Taxonomy (NCBI): domain Bacteria; kingdom Bacillati; phylum Actinomycetota; class Actinomycetes; order Micrococcales; family Microbacteriaceae; genus Microbacterium; species Microbacterium sp. K36. The sequence goes on from NZ_SSDN01000067.1 coordinate 5,465, forward strand.
GATCACCTCGAACTTCGTGATGAGGCCGAGCGCCACGATGGCGATGAACCACGTGAGCGCCAGGACGACGGTGAAGCGGTTCAGGTTCCGCTCTGCGAGACCGGAGGAGCCGACCGCAGTGGTCATGCCGCCGCCGAACATGTCGGACAGGCCGCCGCCGCGACCCTTGTGCAAGAGGATGAGGAGAGTCAGCAGGACGCTGGTGATGCCCAGCACGACCTGCAGGACGAACTCGAGAATTGCCACGGAAAGAGCCTTTCGCTGGGGCCGGAGCGCCCCCGTAACGGTCAAGTATACGGTGCAGCGGGGCCGGAGCCCCGCCGCACTCACACGCCGACGTGCTTCTCGAAGCGGATGATCGCTGCGAACTCGTCGACGACGAGGCTCGCGCCGCCGACCAGAGCGCCGTCCACGTCGGGCTCGCGCATGAAGCTGGCGATGTTGGCCGCCTTGACCGATCCGCCGTAGAGGATGCGGGTGCGGGCCGCCGCCTCGTCGCCGAGGACCTTCGCGATCACACCGCGGAGCGCCGCGCAGACGTCCTGCGCCTGCTGCGGAGTCGCCGCCTGTCCCGATCCGATGGCCCAGACGGGCTCATACGCCACGACGATGTCAGCCGACGGGGAGACGCCCTGGAGGGCGGCCTCGAGCTGTCCGGCCGGAACCGCGCTGGCACCGAACTTCTCCAGGTCCTCCGCCGTCTCGCCGACGCAGATCACCGGGGAGAGGCCGTGCTTGAGCGCGGCCTTCACCTTTCCGGCCACGATCTCGTCGGACTCGGCGTGGTACTCGCGACGCTCGGAGTGTCCGATGATGACATACTTCGCGTCGAGCTTCGCCAGGAACGCCCCGGAGATCTCGCCCGTGTACGCACCGGAGTCGTGCGCCGAGACGTCCTGCGCACCGAACGCGAACGGGATCTTGTCCGCGTCGATCAGCGTCTGCACGCTGCGGATGTCGGTGAAGGGCGGGAAGACCGCCACCTCCACGGATCCGTCCTCGTGCTTGGCGTCCTTCAGCGTCCAGTGCAGCTTCTGCACGAACGCCACCGCCTGCAGGTGATCCAGGTTCATCTTCCAGTTGCCCGCGATCAGCGGGGTACGGGAGCTCACGCCCATCCGAGGACCTCCAGCCCAGGTAGTTTCTTGCCCTCGAGGAATTCGAGGCTCGCGCCGCCGCCGGTCGAGATGTGCCCGAACTGGTCGTCGGTGAATCCGAGCTGACGGACGGCTGCGGCGGAGTCGCCGCCACCGACCACGCTGAGGCCGTCGACCTCGGTTAGCGCCTGCGCGACGGCCTTCGTGCCCGCGGCGAACGCCGGGAACTCGAACACGCCCATCGGGCCGTTCCAGAACACGGTCTTCGACCCGCGGATGACCTCGGCGAAGCGCGCCGCGGTCTCCGGCCCGATGTCGAGGCCGATGCCCGACGAGCCGAACGCCGTCTCCTCGATCGCGTCCGCGGCGGCCACCTCGTGGTCCGCGTCGGCGCCGAAGGACGCGGCGACCACCACATCGGTGGGGAGCACGAGCTCCACGCCGCGCTCTGCCGCTTCGGCGATGTACCCGCGCACGGTCTCGAGCTGGTCCTCCTCGAGGAGGCTCGACGCGACGGCATGGCCCTGCGCCTTCAGGAAGGTGAAGAGCATGCCGCCGCCGACGAGGATGCGGTCGACCCGCGGGAGCAGGTGCGAGATGACTCCGAGCTTGTCGCTCACCTTGGACCCGCCGAGCACCACCGCGTACGGCCGCTCCGGGTTCTCCGTCAAGCGGTCGAGCACGTCGAGCTCGGTCGCGATCAGGAGGCCGGCCGCCGAGGGCAGCAGCTTCGCGAGGTCGTAGACGCTCGCCTGCTTGCGGTGTACGACGCCGAAGCCGTCGGAGACGAGCACGTCGCCCAGCTCCGCGAGCTGCGCCGCGAAGGCGCCACGCTCGGCGTCGTCCTTCGAGGTCTCCCCCGGGTTGAACCGGAGGTTCTCGATCACGACGACCTGGCCGTTCTCGAGGGACGCCACGGCATCCTTCGCGGCCTCGCCGACCGTGTCGCCCGCGAAGGCGACCGGCGCGCCGAGCAGCTCGGACAGCCGCTGGGCGACCGGCTCGAGGCTGTACTGCGGGTCGGGGGCGCCGTCGGGGCGGCCGAGGTGCGAGCAGACGACGACGCGGGCGCCCGCGTCGATGAGGGTCTTCAGGGTCGGCAGCGAGGCGCGGACACGGCCATCGTCCGTGATGACCCCGTCCCGCAGGGGGACGTTCAGATCACAACGGACGATGACGCGCTTGCCCTCGAGCGAACCCAGTGAGTCCAGGGTGCGCAGAGTCATGTGTCGGAGCTCAGATGCGCTCGGCGACGTACTCGGTCAGGTCGACGAGACGGTTGGAGTAGCCCCACTCGTTGTCGTACCAGCTCGAGACCTTGATCAGGTTGCCGCTGACGTTGGTGAGCGTGGAGTCGAAGATCGACGAGTGCGGGTTGTGCACGATGTCGCTCGACACGATCGGGTCCTCGTTGTACTGCAGGTACCCGGCCAGACGACCCTCGGCCGCGGCCTTCTTGTAGGCCTCGTTGACCTCGTCCACCGTGAGGTTCTCGCGGTCCGTGATGAGCGTGAGGTCGACGATCGAGCCCGTGGGGACCGGCACGCGGTACGACGAGCCGCTGAGCTTGCCGTTCAGCTCCGGGAGGACGAGGCCGATGGCCTTCGCGGCACCCGTCGAGGCCGGCGTGATGTTGATCGCGGCGGCGCGGGCGCGGCGGAGGTCCTTGTGGGGGCCGTCTTGCAGGTTCTGGTCGGCGGTGTACGCGTGGGCCGTCATCATGAAGCCGCGGTCGATGCCGAAGGCGTCGTTGAACACCTTGGCCAGCGGCGCGAGGCAGTTCGTGGTGCAGGAGGCGTTGGAGATGATGTGGTCCGTCTCCGGGTTGTACGTCTCCTCGTTCACGCCCATGACGATGGTGCGGTCGTCACCCGTGGCCGGAGCCGAGATGAGGACCTTCTTCGCACCGGCGTCGATGTGCTTGCGCGCGGCGTCGGCGTTGGTGAAGAAGCCGGTGGACTCGATGACGATGTCCACGCCCAGCTCGCCCCACGGGAGGTTGGCGGGGTCACGCTCTGCGAAGGCCTTGATCTCCTTGCCGTCGACGGTGATGCTGTCGTCGTCGTACGTGATCTCGGCGTCGAGGACGCCGCTGACCGAGTCGTACTTCAGCAGGTGTGCCAGGGTCTTGTTGTCGGTGAGGTCGTTGACCGCGACGATCTCAAGGTCTGCTCCCTGCGCGAGAGCTGCGCGGAAGTAGTTGCGTCCGATGCGGCCGAAGCCGTTGATACCGATCTTGACAGACACTCAGGTCTCCCTGTTTCTCATGCGCCGAGCGCCGCCGTCGAGCGTGCGCCATGCGCGGGTTTTTTGGCTGAGATGGCGCCCCGACGAGCCGTGGGCCCGCCGGGACGCGACCCGATTACGACAGTACCAGCAGGCCGTTCGTCTGCTGACGGGCGACCTCGAGGCGCTGGGCGACGTTCTCCCAGTTGGCGATGTTCCACGCGGCCTTGACGTAGTCGGCCTTCACGTTGAGGTAGTCGAGGTAGAAGGCGTGCTCCCACATGTCCAGCTGGAACAGCGGGATGGTGCCCTGCGCGGTGTTCGACTGCTGGTCGAAGAGCTGCTGGATGATGAGGCGCGAGCCGATCGAGTCCCAGCTCAGGACGGCCCAGCCGGAACCCTGGATCCCGGTGGCGGCGGCGGTGAAGTGCGCCTGGAACTTCTCGAAGGAGCCGAAGTACTCGTCGATGGCCGCCTTGAGCTCGCCCTCGGGCTGGCCGCCGCCGTTCGGCGAGAGGTTGGTCCAGAAGATCGAGTGGTTGACGTGGCCGCCGAGGTTGAACGCGAGGTCCTTCTCGAGCTTGTTCACGTTCGCGAGGTTGCCGCTCTCGCGGGCCTCGGCCAGCTGCTCCAGGGCGGTGTTGGCGCCCGCGACGTAAGTCGCGTGGTGCTTGTCGTGGTGCAGCTCCATGATCTTGCCGCTGATGTGCGGCTCGAGAGCGGCGAAGTCGTAGGGAAGGTCGGGGAGCGTGTAGGTTGCCATATCGCATTCATCCAATCCGCGCCGCGCCGCGGCGCTTGCCGATGCTCCGCGTCGCCGATGTGCGACGGAGAGCGGACGACTTTCATCCTACTGACGACAACGCCTCGGGTGTCCGGATCCTTCCGGGGGTTGACACGCCGTCCAGGGCGGCGTCACCCGAGTCAGACGTCGAGCCCTGCGGGGACGGCGGCCTCGGTCCCCGGGATGCCCTCCTGCTGCGCGCGCTTGTCGGCCATCGCCAGCAGGCGGCGGATGCGGCCGGCCACGGCGTCCTTCGTGAGCGGAGGGTCGGCGTGGTGTCCCAGCTCGTCGAGGCTGGCGTCCCGGTGTGCGAGGCGGAGCTCGCCGGCGACGCGGAGGTGGTCGGGCACCTCGTCGGCCAGGATCTCGAGAGCGCGTTCGACGCGGGCGCATGCCGCCACGGCCGCCTGCGCGGAACGGCGGAGGTTCGCATCGTCGAAGTTGACGAGGCGGTTGACGCCGGCGCGCACCTCGCGGCGCTGTCGCAGCTCTTCCCAGGCGAGGGCGGTGCGCTGGGCACCCATCTCGCTGAGGATGGTGCGGATGGCCTCGCCCTCGCGGACGACGACGCGGGGAAGCCCGCGGACCTCGCGGGCCTTCGCGGCGACGCCGAGACGGTGAGCGGCACCCACGAGCGCCATGGCCGCCTCGGACGACGGGCAGGCGACCTCGAGCATGGCGGAGCGGCCCGGCTCGCTGAGCGTCCCCGCGGCGAGGAACGCCCCGCGCCAGAGACCGGCGACCTCCGCGCGGGAACCCGTGGTGAGGCGGTTCGGGAGTCCGCGGACCGGGCGGCGACGCTGGTCGAGCAGTCCGGTCTGGCGGGCCAGGGTCTCCCCCTGCGCGATGACGCGCACGGCCCAGCGGGCGCCGTCGTTGGCGGTGCTCGACTGCACCTGCGCGATCTCGGGACGGACGCCGTAGATCTCGGCGAGGTCACGGGCCACACGGCGGGCGAGGGTCTCGGCATCGACCTCCGCCTCCACGGCCACTCGGCCGGCGATGGAGTGCAGACCACCGGCGAACCGGAGGATGGCCGTCACCTCAGCGACGCGCACCGTCGGGGGTGCATTGCGGATGCTGACGAGCTCAGCCTTGACGTCGGTGGTTAGTGCCACGAGACTCCTTCACGTTCACGCGCCGGGTCGCGACGCAAACCTCCAGCTTACTCGCTCGGGGGCCTATTCCCTGCCGAGGTCACGGTGGCGGACGTTGACCGCGACGCCCGGGATTCCCGCCAGTCGACGGGCGAGCTCCTCGGACATGGCGACCGAACGGTGCTTGCCTCCCGTGCATCCGATGGCGATCGTGGAGTGGCTCTTGTTCTCGCGCTGGTACCCCTCGAGGACGGGGACGAGAGCCTTCGCGTAGGCGTCGAGGAACTCCTCCGCGCCGTCGCGGGAGAGCACGTACTCGCGTACCGTCTCGTCCTGCCCCGTGAGTCCGCGCAGGTCTTCATTCCAGTACGGGTTGGGAAGGAACCGCATGTCGGCGACCACGTCGACGTCGGTGGGGAGCCCGTACTTGAATCCGAAGCTGAGCAGCGTGACCCGGTGCCGCGCCTCCCCCTCCTCGGAGAAGATGTCGGACACCTTCGTCGCCAGCTGATGGATGTTCAACGCCGTGGTGTCGATCACGAGGTCTGCGGCCTCGCGGATCGGCGCCAGCCGGGTGCGCTCGGTGCGGATGCCGTCGAGGAGCGTCCCATCGCCCTGCAGCGGGTGGGGGCGACGCACCGCCTCGAACCGACGGACGAGGACGTCGTCGGACGCATCGAGGAACAGCACGCGGATCGATCCCCGGGTGCGCAGCACACGCGCCACCTCGGGGAAGTCGTCGAAGAGGTTGCGACCGCGGACGTCGACCACCGCGGCGACCTTCGGCAGCGAATCCCCGCCCATGCCGGTGAGGTCGAGCAGCGGACGGAGAATCTGCGGCGGCAGGTTGTCCACGACGTACCAGCCGAGATCCTCGAGCGCATTGGCCACCGTGGTGCGCCCCGCGCCGGACATCCCGGTGACGATGAGGAACTCGCCCTTCTCCCCGTCAGACATCGCTACTCACTGCTCCTTCTCCCCCTCGGCCTCCCAGCCTAGCGAGTGGACAGGTGCGTATGGATGTTCTGGGCCAGCACCGGTCCGATCCCCTGGACCTCCTGGATCTGGTGGGGTTCGGCGGCGCGCAGCGCCGTGACCGAGCCGAAGTGCTTCAGCAGGACCTTGATCCGCGACGCACCCAGACCGGGCACCTCGGCGAGCACCGTCGTGATGTCCTTCTTGCGCTTCTTCCGCTGGTGCGTGATGGCGAATCGATGCGCCTCATCGCGAAGCCGCTGGAGCAGGTAGAGAGATTCGCTGGTCCGCGGGAGGATGACCGGGAAGTCGTCTCCCGGAAGCCAGATCTCCTCCAGGCGCTTGGCGATGCCGCAGACGGCGATCTCGGTGTGTCCGGAGTCGCGGAGGGCTCGGGCCGCGGCCTCGACCTGGGGCTGCCCTCCGTCCACGAGCAGCAGCTGCGGTGGGTAGGCGAACCGGGGCTTCCGGCGCACACCCGCCTCGCCGACGTCTTCCGCGACCACCTCGTCGGTGGTCGGGTCGACGGTCTCCTGCTCCTCCGGGCGGTCGAGGTAGGCCAGCCGACGCCGCAGCACCTGGTACATGGAGTCGGTGTCGTCGGTCGTCTCCGCGATGTTGAAGGTGCGGTACTGGTCCTTGCGCGGCAGCCCGTCCTCGAACACGACCATGGAAGCGACCACGTTCGTGCCCCCGAGGTGCGAGATGTCGAAGCACTCGATCCGGAGCGGCGCCTCCTCCATGCCCAGCGCTTCCTGCAGATCGGTCAGCGCCTGCGTGCGCGCGACGTAGTCGCTCGTCCGACGCGTCTTGTGCCTGATCAGCGCCTGCTGGGCGTTCAGGGTGGCCGTGCGCATGAGGTCGGCCCGCTGGCCGCGGTGCGCCACCGCGATCTCGACCTTCCGGCCTCGACGTCCACGCAGCCACACCTCCAGCTCGGAGGCGTCGTCGGGAAGCACCGGGACCAGGATGCGGCGCGGCACGTCCTGCGCCTCCCCGTAGGCCTGCTGGAGGACCTGCTCCACGAGCTCCCCTCCGGAGATGTCGATCTCCTTCTCGATCGTGAGGGCTCTGACACCTCGGACACGACCGCCGCGGATGACGAAGTGCTGCACCGCGGCGGCGAGCTCGTCCTCGGCGATGCCGAACAGGTCGGCGTCCTCGTCCGCCGGCAGCACGAGGGCGCTCTTGCCGAGCACGGCCTCGATCGCGGAGAGCTTGTCCCGGTACTTCGCGGCCGCCTCGTAGTCCATGGCCGCCGACGCGGCGAGCATGCGCTGCGTGAGCTCGCGGGTGAAGCGTTCGTCACCGCCCGCCATGAACGCGACGAAGTCGTCGACCATGGCCCGATGCTCCTCGATCGACACCGTCATCGAGCACGGCCCCCCGCACTTGCCGATCTGCCCGGGGAAGCACGGGCGGCCCGTCTGCATCGCACGCTTGTAGCTCGCGTCGCTGCAGGTGCGGATGGGGAAGGCTTTGATCATCAGGTCGATGGTCTCGTGCACCGCCCAGACCTTCGGATAGGGACCGAAGTAGCGGGCTCCGGGGATCTTCCGGTTCCGGGTCACGAGCACGCGCGGCGCCTCGTCCCCCAGCGTCACGGCCATGAACGGGTACGACTTGTCGTCCCGGTACTTGACGTTGAACGGCGGATCGAACTCCTTGATCCACATGTATTCGAGCTGGAGGGAGTCGACGTCGGTGGGCACGACCGTCCACTCCACCGACGCCGCCGTCGTCACCATCCGACGCGTGCGCTCATGCAGCGTCCGCAGCGGAGCGAAGTAGTTCGACAGCCGCTGACGGAGGTTCTTCGCCTTCCCGACGTACAGCACCCGGCCGTTGGCGTCGCGGAACCGGTACACCCCCGGGTCGGTCGGGATCTCGCCCGCCCGGGGCTTGTACGGCAGCACGTCGGCCATCAGCTGGCCTTCCGCGCGGAGCGCCCCTCACCCAGGATCTCGGCGAGGAACTGGCCGGTGTGGCTCTCCTCGACCCGCGCGATCTGCTCCGGCGTGCCGGTGGCGAGGATCGTGCCGCCGCCGGAACCGCCCTCCGGACCCAGGTCGATCACCCAGTCGGCCGACTTGATCACGTCGAGGTTGTGCTCGATCACGATCACCGTGTTGCCCTTGTCGACCAGACCGTTCAGCACCTCGAGGAGCTTGCGCACGTCTTCGAAGTGCAGACCCGTCGTCGGCTCGTCGAGCACGTAGATGCTCCGACCGTTGCTACGGCGCTGGAGCTCGGTCGCGAGCTTCACGCGCTGCGCCTCACCGCCGGAGAGCGTCGTCGCCGACTGCCCGAGGCGCACGTACCCCAGCCCCACGTCGACCAGGGTCTTCATGTAGCGGTGGATGGCCTGGATCGGCTCGAAGAACTCGGCCGCCTCCTCGATGGGCATCTCCAGCACCTCGGCGATGTTCTTGCCCTTGTAGTGCACGGCCAGTGTGTCGCGGTTGTACCGCTTGCCGTGGCAGACCTCGCAGTCCACATACACGTCCGGGAGGAAGTTCATCTCGATCCTGATCGTGCCGTCACCCGAGCAGGCCTCGCAGCGTCCGCCCTTGACGTTGAAGCTGAACCGGCCCGGCTGGTAGCCACGGACCTTCGCCTCGGGCGTCTCGCTGAAGAGCGTGCGGATGCGGTCGAAGACGCCGGTGTAGGTCGCCGGGTTCGATCGCGGGGTGCGGCCGATCGGCGCCTGGTCGACGTGTACGACCTTGTCGAGGTTGTCGAGCCCGGTCACGCGGGTGTGCTTGCCCGGCACCGTCCGCGCCCCGTTGAGCCGCGACGCGAGCACCTGATACAGGATGTCGTTCACGAGGGACGACTTCCCGGATCCGCTGACGCCGGTGACCGCGGTGAGGACGCCGAGCGGGAAGTCGGCCGTGACGTTGCGGAGGTTGTTGGCGCGCGCGCCCACGACGCTCAGCATGCGCTTCTTGTCGATCTTCCGGCGCTTCGCCGGCATCGGGATCTCCCGACGGCCCGAGAGGTAGTCGCCGGTCATGGAGTCGGTGTCGGCGAGAAGCGCGGAGTACGGCCCGGAGTGGACCACCGCTCCGCCGTTCACGCCCGCGCCGGGACCGATGTCGACCACCCAGTCCGCGGCCTCGATCGTCTCCTCGTCGTGCTCGACGACGATCAGTGTGTTGCCGAGATCGCGCAGCGTGAGCAGCGTCTCGATGAGTCGGCGGTTGTCGCGCTGGTGCAGTCCGATCGACGGCTCGTCGAGGACGTAGAGCACGCCGGTCAGACCGGAGCCGATCTGCGTGGCGAGGCGGATGCGCTGGGCCTCACCACCCGACAGCGAGCCCGCCGAACGGCTGAGGTTGAGGTACGACAGACCGACCTGGAGCAGGAAGTCGAGGCGCAGGCGGATCTCACGGAGCACCTGGGCGGCGATCTTGGCCTCGCGATCGGTGAGCTGCAGCTTCTCCATGAAGGCCCGGGCATCGGCCAGGCTCAGGTGCGAGACCTCGGCGATGGAGTGACCGTGCACCTGCACGGCCAGCACCTCGGGCTTGAGACGGTCGCCGTTGCAGACCGGGCACGGGACCTCGCGGAGATACTCGCCCCACCGGCTGCGCTGGGTGTCGGACTCGGCCTGCAGGTACTGCCGCTCGATGTACGGCACCACGCCCTCGAAGCCGGAGGCATAGCGCATCTCACGGCCGTAGCGGTTCTTCCACTTGACGGTGACCTTGTAGTTCTCTCCGCGCAGCACCGCTTCCTTGACGTCGGAGTGCAGGTCGCGCCACGGGGTGTCGAGGGAGAAGTCGAGGTCGCGGGAGAGTCCTTCGAGCAGCCGCTCGTAGTACTGGAAGAGGCCCTTGCCCTGTGTGGTCCACGGGATGATGACGCCCTCTCGGATCGAGAGGTCTTCGTCGCCGAGCATCAGATCGACGTCCACCGACATGCGGGTGCCGAGGCCCGAGCAGGCAGGGCAGGCGCCGAACGGCGCGTTGAAGGAGAACGTGCGCGGCTCGATCTCGGTGAGGGTGAGCGCGTGGCCGTTGGGGCACGCGAGCTTCTCCGAGAAGGTCTGCCAGGCGTCGTCGCCCTCGCCGTCGACGTAGTTGATCTGCACCACACCGCCGGCGAGTCCGAGAGCGGTCTCCACCGAGTCGGTCACGCGTCCGAGGATGTCCGGCGAGGCGACGAGGCGGTCGACGACCACGGCGATGTCGTGCTTGTAGCTCTTCTTGAGCGTCGGCGGCTCGGCCAGCTGGATGAGCTCGCCGTCGACGATCGCCCGCGAGTATCCCTTCGCCCCGAGCTCCCGGAACAGGTCGACGAACTCGCCCTTCTTCTGCGAGACGATCGGCGCGACGACCTGGTAGCGGGTGCGCTCCGGGAGCTCCATGAGCTGGTCGGCGATCTGCTGGACGGTCTGACGCTGGATCTTCTCCCCGCACACCGGACAGTGCGGAACGCCGATGCGCGCCCAGAGCAGACGCATGTAGTCGTAGATCTCGGTGATCGTGCCGACCGTCGACCGCGGGTTGCGGTTCGTCGACTTCTGATCGATCGACACCGCCGGGCTCAGCCCCTCGATGAAGTCGACGTCCGGCCGGTCGACCTGGCCGAGGAACTGTCGCGCGTAGGCGCTCAGCGACTCGACGTACCGACGCTGCCCCTCGGCGAAGATCGTGTCGAAGGCGAGGCTCGACTTCCCCGATCCGGAGAGGCCGGTGAAGACCACCATCGAGTCACGGGGGATGTCGATGTCGACGTTCTTGAGATTGTGCACGCGGGCGCCGCGGACACTGAGTTTTCCTGGGGAAGCAACGGGGACGATGGGCACCGAACAAGTCTACGAGGGGCCACGGACATCGGCTCCGAGAACGCCCAACGCCTCGGCTCCCGCGGCCGCGTCGTCGGCCCGTCTCGCGGCGCGGACCGCGAGCAGGACGCCGGCCAGCAGCATCGCGGCGGCGACCGGCGCGAGGAGCGCGGTCGTGCCGGTGAGCTGCCGCTGGGCGAGCAGCCACACTCCGAACGCGACCGGCTGCGCGAGCAGCTGGACCGTGAGGAAGCGGCCGATGGTCGGGATCAGGACGGGCAGGGCCACACGCGAGGTCAGCGGCACCACGAGACTCAGCGACGCGCACACATGCAGAGCGTGCACGAACAGCAGCGCCCATGCCGTCCGACCGGGATCCGGTTCCGTGAGGATCACCCCGAACGGTAGGCATGCCAGCGCCACCCAGGCGGCGAGGCTGCGCGGGATCGCGACGGCGACGAGCGCGGCGAGCACCGCGATGCCGTGCCACAGCGGGAACGGGATCAGCAGCAGGGCTCCGCCGGTGGCCACGGCGACCACCGCGAGCCGGATGACGGCGCCCGGCACCGCGGCGCCGATGTGGAACGAGCGGATGGGACGACTCATCGGCGCCCCGTCCGCCGACGCGCGAGGCGATGCCCCGCCAGCCGCATCGCCGCATCGGCTCCGCTCGACCACGGCACCACCTCGATGCCCGCGTGTGCCAGCTCGGTCAGGATGTCCGCGCGCTCGGCGAGCAGCGTGCGGAGCGCGATCCGCTGTTCCCGGGTGAGACGGGTCTCCTCGGGCACAGGGAGCACATCGACGGCCACGACGGCGTGACCGGCGGCGCGCCAGCTCGTCGCCAGCCGCGCGGCGACGCCGTCGACGAACGTCGAGAGCACGAAGACGATCGACCCGGGCGGCACCACCGGCGAGCGACGGTACGAGGGGTCGATGCCGAGACCGGTGGCGGCGATGGCGCGGCGGAGACGGGCGAGGTGCCGCACTCCGCCGCCGGACGGCAGCGAGACCCCGCCCGGGGAGAGCGCGTGATAGGCGACACGGTCCCCGACGCCGATGGCGGTCGTGGCGATCGCGAGGGCCGCTTCGCGCGCGTGGTCGAGCGAGGTGACTCCGGAGCGATCGGCGTCGCCGCTCCCCCACGCCGCGACGACGGCACCCAGGTCCTCGGCGGTATCGATCGCGATGACCACCGAGGAATCGCTCAGCGCGTCGTCCCTGCGCACCAGGAGGTCGCCGGGGCGACGGCCAGCCCTCGCGGTCGCGCGCCAGTCCACCCGTCTGAGCTCATCCCCCGGGACGAAGGGCTGAATGTCGCGGAAGTCCCCGCCTTGACCTGGACGCGTGCCCGGATGCGCACCGTGGAGTCCGGTGAGTCGCGGCGCCACCGGGAGGGCGCTGATCCGCGCGTCACGCGGCGGCGCGTTCCAGGCGACGGCCGTCCGGGGAAGCAGCCCCGTGACCCAGGCACCGTCGAGGTCGAATCCCCGCGCGGTCACGCCGAGCGGCTCGCTCGGGCCGGAGTGCTGCAGGGTGCTGCGCGCGGTGACGCACGCGGCGCCCGGC
>NZ_SSDN01000068.1:0-109390 GCF_004794355.1 Microbacterium sp. K36
CTGGACGGCCGGGCCTCCGCGGCGGTCGCCACCGCCGCGGACCTCGCCCTCCTCGCCGACGGCCTGTTCGCCCTCGCGGCGGCGACGGGTGACGTGGCTCCGGCGGTCACGGGGCGCGACCTCCTCGACGAGGTGCTGGACGGCGCTGCGGGGGACGACCCGCTGCTCCGTGCGCAGGGCATCGCCGTCTCGCCCGACCACACCGACGGCGACCTCCCCTCGGACACGGCGGCGGTGGCGCAGGCCGCGCTCACTGCCTGGCGTCTCGGGGCAGGGGACCGCTATCGCGCGGCGGCAGCCGAGCGGGTGGAGGCGCTCGCCTCCCGGGCTCTCGCCCAGCCCTTCGCCCACGGCAGCCTGCTCCGGGTCGCCGCCGGACTCGCCACCGCGCCGCGGCAGCTCGTCGTGGTGACGGAGGACCCCGGTGGCGCGCTCGCCGCCGCGGCCCGCGGAGCCGATGCCGATGTCGTCGCGGTCGTCACGCCGGTGCAGGCCGCGGCGTTCGCCGCCGCGGGGTTCGAGCTGTTCGAGGGCAAGGAGGCGACCGCCGAGCGCGCCTACGACTGCCGGGCCTTCGTGTGCCGCCTGCCGGTGAGCGATCCGGCCGCGGTCTCGCGCGCACGGTGAGCCGCCTTGTTCGGAGCTGGGCTGTGCATTCTGCCTACCGCGCGGCGTCCGTCTGCCCGTCGAGTGCGCGCGATGCGCAGCTTCGAGTGCACGGTTTGCCCAGCGCCCGCCATCCGTTCTAGGGTGACGCGACCCCTCTCGGATCACAGCAAGGATGCTCTGACGATGACTCTCTCCGCTCGCGCCGGTCTCGACGCCGTGCCCGCGTACCGACAGGGGCGCTCCGCCCCGGCCGGTGCCTCCAAGCTCTCCTCGAACGAGTCGCCGCACCCGCCGCTGCCGTCCGTCGTGCGCGCCGTGCAGGACCGGGTGGCCGGCATCCACCGCTACCCCGATATGAGCGCCTCCGCGGTCCGGGAGGCGCTCGCCGCCCGGTATGCGGTGGACCCGGCGCAGGTGACCGTCGGCGCGGGGTCGGTGGAGATCGCCGCCCAGCTCATCCACGCGGTCGCCGGCGAGGGGGACGAGGTCGTCTTCGCATGGCGGTCCTTCGAGGCCTACCCCTCGCTCGTCCGGATCGCGGGCGCGACGCCCGTCGCCGTGCCGCTGGATGCCGATCACGGACACGATCTCGACGCGATGCGCGCCGCGATCACCCCGCGCACACGTCTCGTGTTCGTGTGCAACCCCAACAACCCGACCGGCACCGTCGTCGACGCCGAGGCCCTGGAGCGCTTCGTCGCCGCGGTACCGCACGACGTCCTCGTCGTCATCGACGAGGCCTACGTGCACTTCGACCGCACGGACAGTCGCGGCGCCGGCATCGAGCTGTTCCGTCGCCACCCGCACGTCGCGGTGCTGCACACGTTCTCCAAGGCCTACGGCCTCGCCGGTCTCCGTATCGGCTATGCGATCGCCCCCACCGCGATCGCCGAGGCGCAGCGCAAGGTGGCTGTGCCGTTCGGGGTCACCGACCTCGCCCAGGCCGCGGCCCTCGCCTCGCTCGCGGCGGAGGACGAGCTCGCCGTCCGCATCGACGAGGTCGTGGCGCAGCGCGATCGGCTGTACACCGTGCTCACCGCGGCAGGCTGGCCCGCCGTCCGTTCGCAGGCCAACTTCGTCTGGGTCCCGGCGGGGGAGCGCACCGGCGAGCTCGACGCCCTCCTGCACGCCGGGGGCGTGGTCGCCCGCGCCTTCCCCGGCGAGGGCGTCCGCATCTCCTCGGGGTCCGTGGAGGACATCGACCGGGTGGAAGCCGCCCTCGAGACCGAGCTCGCCGAGGTGAACGCATGACCGACGGACGCATGACTAACGATCCCGTGACCGAGGTCCCCGTCACCACGACGACCACGAAAGGCCTGCACCCGGGCCTCACCCGCCGCCAGATCTCCATGATGGGGCTCGGCGGCGCGATCGGCGCGGGGCTGTTCGTCGGCTCCGGGCAGGCGATCAGCATCGCCGGACCCGCCGTGCTCATCTCCTACCTCGTCGCGGGCGGCATCGTCGTGCTCGTGATGGCGATGCTCGCCGAGATGGTGGCGGCCCGCCCCAGCTCCGGCGCCTTCAGCTCCTACGCCCAGGGGGCCATGGGGCGCAGCGCCGGCAGCGCGGTGGGCTGGTTGTACTGGATCCAGCTCGTCGTCGTGATCGCCGCTGAGGCGACCGGCGCGGCCGGGATCGTGGCGAACTGGGTCCCGGGGATCCCGGCGTGGGTCTGGGTGCTGGTCTTCGTCGTGGCCCTCACCGCGGTCAACCTCTTCGGCGTGCGCAACTACGGCCGCTTCGAGTTCTGGTTCGCGGCGATCAAGGTCGCCGCGATCATCGCCTTCCTCGTCGTCGGCGTCTGCGCGATCGTCGGACTCATCCCGGGTGTGCCGGCGACCGGCATCTCGAACCTGGTGGACGAGGGCGGCTTCGCGCCGCACGGGATCACCGGCATCGCGGCGGCGCTCCTCATCGTCGTCTTCGCGTTCGGAGGCACCGAGGTGGTCGCGATCGCGGCCGCCGAGTCGGACGACCCCTCCCGCAACATCCGCCGGATCGTGCGCGAGGTGCTCGTGCGCATCCTCGTCTTCTACGTGGGCTCGATCTTCGTCATCGTCGCGGTGCTCCCGTGGGACGACCCCGCGGTGCAGGCCGGTCCGTTCTCGGCCGTGCTGGACACGCTGAACATCCCGGGCGTCGGCCTCGTGATGGACCTCATCGTGGTGATCGCGCTGCTCTCGGCCATGAACGCCAACATCTACGGCGCGTCGCGGATGGCGTACTCACTGGGGGAGCGCGGGCTGGCGCCGCTGTCCGTCACCCGGACGAGCCTCAAGGGCGTGCCGTTCGTCGCCGTCCTCGCCTCGGTGGCGTTCGGCTTCGTCACCGTCGGGCTGAACTGGGCGTTCCCCGATGTCGTGCTCCCGGCGCTGCTGAACGTCGTGGGGTCGACCCTGCTGGTGATCTGGACGGCGACGGCGATCTCGCAGATCGTGCTGCGCCGGCGGGCCGACCGCGCCGGCGAGGCGATGCCGATGCGGCTCTGGGGCTTCCCCTGGGTCTCGTGGCTCTGCCTGGTGCTGCTCGCGGCCGTGATCGCGCTGGCGATGATCGACCCGGCCGCGCGCATCCAGCTGCTGCTCACACTCGGGCTCACCGCCGTGCTGCTCGTCGTCGCCCGCCTGACGCGGGGTGTGTCCCGCCCCGGGATCGTCAAGGAGTGACGTGCGGATCGATCGCCTCGACGCCGCCTTGATCCGGCTGCTGACGGAGTCGCCGCAGCTGCCCCTGCTGGAGTGCGCACGCCGGCTGGGCATCGCGCGGGGGACGGCCACCAGCCGCCTCGCGCGCCTGCACGAGGGCGGGGTGATCGAGGCGATCGTGCCGCGCATCGACCCCGCCGGCTTCGGGTACGGCGTCGTGGCGTTCTGCCTCGTCGAGATCGATCAGAAGGTCGGACACGACGACGTCGCGACCGCCCTCGCGGACGCGGTGCCGGAGATCGTCGACATGCACACCGTGACCGGCGCGAGCGACATGCAGCTTCGGCTCGTCGCCCGCGATGCGACGCGGCTCCAGGAGGTGCTGGACCGGGTGGCCCTTGTGCCGGGCGTCGCGCGGACGGCGTCCTCCATCGCGATGCGCACGCATCTCTCGGGTCGTGTGCTCCCGCTCGTGGAGCACGTGGCCGACGAGGTCTCCTGACCCGGGTGCCGGGCCCGGTCGGTCAGACCCAGCCCGGCAGCCAGTTGTGCAGGCGCCAGAAGTCGTACGGGACGCTCATCCCCGTCCACAGCGGCAGGAAGAACGCCGAGACGAGGAGGACGACGCCGAGGTAGATCAGGACGGTGCGCTCTCCCGACTGGCGGCGCGCGAGCGGATCCTCCCGGCGCCCGGCGATGATCCGCAGCGTCACGGTGAGCGCGAGCACGAGGAACGGCATCATCACGACCGTGTAGAACTGGAAGATCGTCCGGTCGGGGAACATCAGCCAGGGCAGGTAGGTCACCGCGAGCCCCACGAGCGGCAGGCTGAGCGCCGGGCCGACCGGCTGCCGCGTGATCCAGCCGCGGATGAGGCGGTAGAGCAGGTACACGCTGGCCGCGACACCGCCGTACCAGATGAGCGGGTTGGGGATCGCCGAGATCACGCCGATGCAGTGGTCGACGCCGCAGCCGGTCGGGTCGCTGTCCACCCACACCGCGGTCGGGCGGAGCAGGAAGGGCCACTCCCAGGCCGGGCTCGCGTAGGGGTGCCCGCGGGTGAGGCCCACGTGGAAGCCGAGCATCGCCTCGTGGTAGTTCCACAGGGCGACGAGCGGGTTCGGGTCGCTGCCGCGGTCGTAGCCGTTCGCCGTCACCAGCCACCCGGTCCAGCTCGCGAGGTAGACCGCGAGGGCGGGCAGGACGAGGAGGACGAACGACACCGGCCCCTGCCGGAAGACCGCGGACGCCGGCCACACGACGACCCCGCCGCGGCGCCGGGCGAGGGCATCGGTGATGACGACGTAGAGTCCGAAGCCCGCGAGCACATACAGCCCCGACCACTTCACCGCCGAGGCGGCGCCGAGAGCGAGCCCCGCGGCGACGAGCCAGGGACGGCGCCACAGGATCGGTCCCCACAGCGGGTGCTCGTCGTCGGGTTTCCGGCGTTCGAGCAGGGGGATCGTGCGCTGGCGGTCGATGAGCACGAACAGCACGCCCAGCAGCACGAAGAAGGTGAGGATGCCGTCGAGCAGCGCGATGCGGCTCATCACGATGCTGAGGCCGTCGATCGCGAGGAGCGTCCCGGCCACCGTCGCCGCCACGACCGAGCCGGTCAGCCGGCGCGCGATGAGGAAGACGAGTAGCACCGATCCCGCACCGAGAAGCGCGGTCGCCAGACGCCATCCGGCGCTGTTGTCGGGCCCGCCGATGGCCATGCCGAGCGCGATGAGCCACTTCCCGAGCGGCGGGTGCACGATGAACGCGCCCTTGTTCGTCAGCGGGAGCTCCTGCAGGGTGACGAAGGCGTCGTTCGCGTTCTCGCCCCACACCCCCTCGTAGCCGAGGCTCCACAGCGACCAGGCGTCCTTGACGTAGTAGGTCTCGTCGAAGGCGAGCTGGTGCGGGTGGCCGACGTTCGCCAGGCGCAGCACCGCCGCGAGAGCGGTGACCAGCAGCGGGGCCAGCCAGCCGATCGCCCGGCCCCAGTCCGGCGCGTGCAGCACGCGGTCGCGGAGCCGCTCGTAACGCGTGAGGCGCTCCTCGGGGAGAGGCAGGAGGGGCTCGGGCGCGGTCACCGGTCCAGCCTAGACACACTCCGCCCTGTGCTCCCGGTATGCCGGCCCCGGAGCCGCCTCGACGGTCCGCCAAGGGGCCGCGCCTAAGCTGGGCGGGTGATCATCCTCGCCGCGACCCCGATCGGAAACCTGGGCGATGCGTCGCGGCGCCTCGTGGAGGTGCTGGAGAACGCCGAGATCGTCGTCGCGGAGGACACCCGCACGACGCAGCGCCTCCTGCAGGCCCTCAAGATCGACAACCGGCCCCGCCTGATCGCGCTGCACGACCACAACGAGAAGCAGAAGGCCGCGGAACTGGCCGCGCTCGCCGTGGAGACCGACCTCGTGGTGCTGAGCGATGCGGGCATGCCGACCGTGAGCGATCCTGGGTACGGCCTCGTCGCCGAGGCGGTGGCGCAGGGGGTCACGGTGACCGCGATCCCGGGGCCCAGCGCGGTGCTCATGGCGCTGGCGATCTCGGGGCTGCCGACGGACCGCTTCACCTTCGAGGGGTTCCTGCCGCGGAAGCCGGGGGAGCGCCGGGCGACCCTCTCCGCCCTCGCCGCCGAGCCGCGCACGATGGTGTTCTTCGAGTCACCTTCGCGCCTGGCGACGACTCTGACCGACATGGGTGCCGCCTTCGGCGCGGACCGCCGGATCGCCGTGTGCCGGGAGCTGACGAAGCTGTACGAGGAGGTCCGTCGTGGCACCGCGTCCGAGCTCGCCGCCTGGGCCGCCGACGGGGTGAGGGGCGAGATCGTGGTGGTCGTCGAGGGGGCGCCGCGGCGGGAGGCCTCCCCGGAGGACGCCCTCGCCCAGGTGCAGACCCTGGTCGCGGACGGCACCCGCCTGAAGGATGCGGCCTCCGAGGTCGCGACCCTGACGGGCTTGTCCTCCCGGGAGCTGTATCAGGCGGCCCTCGCGGCGCGGTCACGGTGACCCCCGTCGCAGATTCGCACCCCGGTCGCAGTGACCCGCGGGACGGCTGCGACATGAGCCCGGATCTGCGACCTCCCGCGGGAGAGGATTCCCCCGCAGATTCGCACCCCGGTCGCAGGGATACGGCAGACGGGGGCGACATGAGCCCAGATCTGCGACCTCCCGCGGGACAGGACCCGGTCGCGCGCGCCTACGACGCGAGGGCCGTGGAGTACCGGGAGGTCGCGGGAGACCTGGGGCTGATGGATCCCCGTGACCGTGAGCTCATCCGGCGGTGGCGCGATGAGACCCCGGGACGGCTGCTGGATGCGGGCTGCGGCCCCGGTCACTGGGCGGCCTTCCTGTACGGGGGTACGGGTGAGGGCTTCGGAACCGGGCGGGACGTCGAGGGGATCGACCTCTCTGCGGCCTTCATCCACGGGGCGCGGGCGCAGTATCCGCACCTCTCGTTCCATCACGGGTCGTTCCTGGCGCTGCCGCAGACATCGGGCACGGTCGGCGGCGTCCTCGCGTGGTATTCCGTGATCCACACGCCTCCGGCCGAGCTGCCGGACGTGTTCGCCGGGTTCGCCCGGGTGCTCGCCCCCGGTGGGAGCCTGCTCCTCGGCTTCTTCGTCGGCGAACCCCGGGCGGTCTTCCGTCATGCCGTCGCACCCGCGTTCTTCTGGACCGCGGAGGCCCTGTCCCCCCTGCTCGCCACGGCCGGTCTCGAGGTGCAGTGGTCGGAGACCCGCGAGCGCGAACCCGGCGAGATCAGCTCCCGCCCCCACGGCGCGCTCCGCGCCTTCCGCCCCTGACCTGCCCCGTCCAGGCACACTCCCGCAGATCTGCACCGTGTCGCAGATCCGCACCGTGTCGGACATATGCACCGTGTCGCAGAGACCGACTCCATCCCTGCGACACCGACGCGAATCTGCGCCCGCGCGCGGGAGGGGGCAAGGGGAGGGGGCAAGGGGAGGGGGAGACTGTCCTACGCTGACAGGACCGGGACCAGGACCCGGACCAGGACCGGGACAGGACCAGAACCCGCGACGAGAGGAGATCCGCGTGAGCAAGGCCGCGACGGTGTACGACGTCGCCGATCGCGCCGGAGTGTCGATCGCGACCGTGTCGCGCGTGCTGCGCTCGCCGGAGGCCGTCCGTCCGGTGACCCGCGAGCGGGTGCTCGACGCGGTCTCCGCGCTAGGGTACGTCCCCAGCGGGAGCGCGCGGGGTCTCGCGGAACGCCGGACCGGGGTGCTGGGGCTGTACTTCCCCGGGTTCGACGCCGCCGAGGACGCCCCGCCCCTCGACGTGCTGTCCGCCGCCGCCCGCCCGCCGTTCACGGTCGTGTCGGACGAACAGGACGCGCCGCACTCCTCGATGCTGTTCCTCGACGAAGTCCTCCGCGGCGCCGAGCTGGAGGCGTGGAAGCAGGGGTTCGTGCTCATGGTGGGTGTCGGCCGCGACGATCCCGACCGCTCCACCGTCCGCGACATGGCCGGCCGCGTGGACGGGCTCATGGTGCTCGCGCGCAGCGTGCCGGACGACGTGCTCGCCCGGCTGGCCCGCCGTATCCCGGTGGTCGTGCTGTCCGGACCGCCGCGGGGCGATGCCTACGACCACGTCACGGTGAGCAACGTCGAGGCGATGGGGGAGCTGACCCGTCACGTGCTGTCCCAGGTCGGGGAGGGGGAGATCGCCTTCCTCGCCGGCCCGGCCGACTCGCCCGACGCCGAGCAGCGGTGGGAGGGCGTGTCGACCGCGCTCGCCGCGGCGGGGCGCGATCCGGCGGCGGTACGCGTGCTCCGGGGCGACTTCACCCGCGCCTCCGGGCGTCGGGCGGGGGAGGAGCTCGCGCACGACGGCGTGCCCGCTGCTCTCATCGCCGCCAACGACCAGATGGCCCTCGGCGCCATGGACGTGTTCCGGGGCGCGGGCGTGCGGGTGCCGGACGACGTCCTCGTCACGGGGTTCGACGGCATCGAGGCGGCGACCCTGGTGTCGCCCCCGCTGACCACGATCCGGCAGCCGATGATCGAGCTCGGGCGCGCGGCGGTGCAGGTGCTCGCGCGGCGGCTGGAGCAGCCGGACGCCCCGCCGCTCACCACGCGTCTGCCGCTCCAGATCCTCCTCCGCGAGAGCTCCACGCGCCCCTCCTGAGCCGACGCGTCAGCACCGCCCCGGAGGACCCCCGGGCTCACCACGGGGTTGCCGATTGGAAATGTATGCGCTTACAATCTGGTGTACGGCTTCGGCCGGCAGGACTCCCCACCCCCCGGGGCGCCCTTCATGACAGAGACGACATGAGGTCATCCAGTGGCAGAGACGCACACCTTCCGACGCTGGCGCCGCGCCGCCGTCGTGGGGCTCGCGGCCGCAGCGGTCGCGCTCAGCGGCTGCAGCATCCAGATCAGCTCGCAGCCCGACCCCTCGATCGGCGACGACACGATGCTCATCAACGCCGACAAGGGCAACCCGTTCTTCACCCAGAACTTCAACCCCTACCTCACGAACACCCGGACGGCCTCGCGGTGGATCTACGAGCCGCTCATCCTGGTGAACCCGCTCGACGGCGAGCTCACCCCGTGGCTCGCGTCCGAGTGGACCCAGCCCGACGCCCGCACGATCGTGATGACGGTCCGCGACGGCGTGGAGTGGAGCGACGGCGAGGCGCTCACCCCGGAGGACGTGGCGTTCACGTTCCAGCTCATCAAGGACGAGCCTTCGCTCGACATCAAGGGCGCGTGGCAGCACATCGACAGCGTCGAGGTCGACGGCGACGACGTGGTGTTCCATCTGCAGAGCGACGACGCGCCCTCACTGTCGATCCTCGGACAGACCATGATCGTGCCCGAGCACCTGTGGGCGGACGTGGAGGACCCAGCCACCTGGCGCAACGAGGAGCCGGTCGGCACCGGGCCGTTCGTGCTCGGGAACTACAACGACCAGCAGTACTCGATGGACCGCAACCCGGACTACTGGCAGGCGGACAAGATCGAGATCGAGCACATCATCCTGCCGGCGACGAACACCCAGCTCGACACCGTGACCCGCGGCTACGACTGGGCCTACTCCTTCATCTCCGACGTCGAGGGCACCTGGGGGGCGGCGAGTCCCGACAACACCTGGTGGTTCCCGCCGGGCGGCGTCATCTCGCTCGTGCCCAACCTCGAGGTCGCCCCGTTCGACGACGTGAACGTCCGTCGCGGCATCGCGCTCGCGCTCGACCGGGAGGAGATCGCCGAGACCGCCTCCGAGGGCTACATGCAGCCCGCAGGGCAGACCGGCCTCATCCTGCCCAACCAGGAGAAGTACCTCGACCCGGAGATCCCGGACCAGGGCATGCTCGCCCAGGACCGCGACGCCGCGCTGGCGGCGTTCGCCGAGTCCGGGTACACCCTCCAGGGCGATCAGCTCGTCGGTCCGGACGGCGAGCAGCTCGCCTTCTCGCTGACCACCGCCAACGGATACTCCGACTGGACGCGCGCGGCCCAGACCGTGCAGGGCCAGCTCGCGGACGTCGGCGTCAAGGTGTCGCTCAAGCTCCCGCAGCCCGCCGGGTATCAGAGCGCGATCGGCACCGGCGACTTCGAGATGGCGATCGGCGGCATGGGCAACGGCGACGTGTACCAGGCCTACAACAGCCTGCTCTCCAGCGACTTCTACGTGCCGGCCGGCGAGGTCACGACCAACAACTTCGAGCGCTACCGCTCCCCGGAGGCCGACGCCCTGCTGGAGGAGTACCGCGCCACGATCGACCCCGACCGCCAGACCGAGATCGTGCACGAGCTGCAGAGCATCGTGTACGAGCAGGTCCCCGTGATCGGCCTCTACTACGGCGGCATCTGGGGTCTGTTCAACGACGCGAAGTTCACCGGCTGGCCCTCCGCGGAAGACCCGTACATGATCCCGCAGAACTACGACTCTGCGCCGCTGGGCATCTTCACCCACCTGAAGCGCACGGACGGAGGGGACCAGTGAAGTACGTCCTCCAGAAGATCGGCCTGTTCGTGCTCACCCTGTGGGCCGCGATCACCCTGAACTTCTTCCTCCCGCGACTCATGCCCGGCTCTCCCGCCGACGCGGCGATCGCGAAGCTCTCCCAGAACGGTCCGGTCTCGGACGCCACGCGCGCCGCGATCGAGGCGCAGCTCGGGGTGCCGACCGGCTCGATGTGGGACCAGTACGTGGCCTACCTGGGCCAGGTCGCCCGACTCGACTTCGGCGTCTCGTACACGTTCTACCCGCAGACCGTGTCGAGCATGGTCTCCACCGCGTTGCCCTACACGCTCGGCCTCGTCGGCATCGTCACGATCCTCGCCTTCGTGATCGGCACCCTCATCGGCGTGATGGCCGCCTGGCGGCGCGGCACCTGGCTGGATTCGCTGCCGACGCTGACCGGGTCGTTCCTCAGCACGTTCCCGTACTTCTGGACGGCGCTGCTGCTGCTGTTCTTCCTCGGCTACGTGCTGCACTGGTTCCCGACCACCGGCGCCTACTCGGCGACGACCACCCCGGGATTCACCTGGGACTTCATCGTCGACCTCGTCCGGCACGCGTTCCTGCCCGCGCTGACGATCCTGCTCACCTCCCTCGGCGGCTGGATCATCGGCATGCGCAACGCGATGATCAACACGCTCGGCGAGGACTACATCACCTTCGGAGAGGCGAACGGCCTCCGCGGTCGCACGATCGCCCTCCGCTACGCGGCCCGCAACGCGATCCTGCCGAACCTCACCGGCTTCGGGCTCACGCTCGGCGGCGTGGTGGGCGGCTCGATCCTCGTCGAGCAGGTGTTCGGATACCCGGGCATCGGCTACCTGCTCTTCAACGCCGTGATCGGGCAGGACTACCCGCTCATGCAGGCGCTCTTCCTGATGATCACCGTGAGCGTGCTCATCGCCAACTTCCTCGTGGACATCCTCTACGGGGTTCTCGACCCGAGGACTCGCCGATGACGACCCCGAACCCCACCCCCAGCACCGTGACCGTCAAGGTCCCCACCGCCCGCATCGCGGCCCCTAGCCCCTGGCGCGCCTTCGGCCGCATGGTCGGCACCCTGTGGTCCAACGGCAAGGCCCGCGTCGGCCTCTGCCTCCTCGCGTTCTTCGTGCTCGTCGCCGTGTTCGCTCCGCTCCTGGCTCCGTACGGGCCGAAGGAGAACGGGTTCCCGCGCAACGCCGACGCCTCGTGGGAGCACTGGCTCGGCACGACCGCCGCGGGGGAGGACGTGCTCAGCCAGCTCATCTACGGAGCCCAGGTCAGTCTCCTCGTGGGCTTCGCAGCCGGGCTGCTCTCCACGATCGTGGCCGTGCTGATCGGTCTGAGCTGGGGCTACATGCGCGGGTTCGCGGGCGAGGTCGTCGGGTTCATCGTGAACCTGTTCCTCGTGATCCCCGGCCTGCCGCTGATGATCGTGATCGCGGCCTACCTGCAGAACGGCGGCATCCTCATGATCATCGCCGTGATCGTCGTGACGGGCTGGGCGTGGGGTGCGCGCGTGCTGCGCAGCCAGACCCAGTCCCTCCGCGGCAATGACTTCGTCACCTCGGCGCAGTTCTCCGGAGACAGCAGGGCGCGGATCGTCTTCCGCGAGATCCTGCCGAACATGACGTCGATCATCGCCGGCACCCTCTTCGGGGCGGCGACGGCGGCGATCCTCGCCGAGGCGGGGCTGGAGTTCCTCGGTCTGGGCGACTCCAGCATCGTCAGCTGGGGCACGATGCTCTACTGGGCGCAGAACTCCAACTCCCTGCTCACCGGACAGTGGCTGCTGCTGTTCGCGCCCGGTCTGTGCATCGCACTGCTCGCCCTCAGCCTCACACTCATCAACTTCGGCGTGGACGGCATCTCCAATCCGCGCCTGCGCGAAGGGAAGGGCCGATGAGCGCCATGGAGCACGACGACATCCTCCTCGACGTCCAATCGCTGTCCGTGGAGTACGCCTCCCCGGGGCAGGAACCGGTGCCGGCCGTACGCGACGTGTCGTTCGCGCTCCGGCGCGGCGAGTTCGTCGGGCTCGTCGGCGAGTCCGGGTCGGGCAAGTCCACGCTGGGCTTCGCGCTGACACGGTTGCAGAAGCCGCCGGCGCGCATCAGCGGCGGACGCATCCTCTTCGACGGCCGCGACATCCGCGAGCTCGATGCCGAGGAGCTGCGGCGTCAGCGCCAGGGCGGCTTCGCGATGGTGCTGCAGTCCGGCATGAACGCACTGAACCCCGTGCGGACCGTGGGCAACCACTTCCGCGACATCTTCGCCGCGCACGGTCATGTGCCCGCCGAGCAGCGCCAGGCCAGGGCGCGGGAGCTCGTCGGCAAGGTCGGGCTGAAGCCGGAGGTGCTCGACCGGTACCCCGGGGAGCTCTCCGGCGGCATGCGGCAGCGCGCCTCGATCGCCCTCGCCCTCTCGCTCGAACCCCAGCTGATGGTGTTCGACGAGCCCACCACCGCGCTCGACGTGCTCGTCCAGCACGCGGTCATGGACACGATCCAGGAGCTGCAGCGGTCCGAGCGCTTCACGGCGATCCTCATCAGCCACGACCTCGGGATCGTCCTCGAGGCGACCGACCGGGTGATGGTCATGCACGAGGGCCGCATCGTGGAGGACGCCCGCAGCCAGGACATCCTGCACCGCCCGCAGGACGAGTACACCCGGATGCTGCTGAGCCACTACGCCGACCCGCGCGCCGAGAAGATCGAGATCCCCGGGTTCGTCGATCTCGGCACCCGCCGCCGGGAGGGACGCAGCCGCACGGACGTCACCGAGACCCTGCCCACCGTCTCGCCGCGGGACGCCCGGCGGGCCGACGCCGCGATCGTGGTGGAGGGCGTGACCAAGCGCTATCCGGCACCGCGCCGCGGTCAGGATCCGGTCGTCGCGGTCGACGACGTGTCCTTCCGGCTGGAGCCGGGGGAGGGGCTGGCCTTGGTCGGTGCCTCCGGCTCGGGCAAGTCGACGATCGCGAAGATGCTCACCGGCGTCGAGAAGCCGACCTCCGGCCGCATCCGCTTCGGCGACACCGATGTCGCGTCCTTGAAACGCCGAGGACTCCGCGACCTCCGCAAGGACGTGCAGATGGTGTTCCAGGATCCGTACGCGGCCCTGAACCCGCTGCACACCGTCGAGTACGCCCTGACCCGTCCCGTCGTGAACTACACGAGGCTGCGCGGGGCGGAGGCCAGGGCCCGTGTGCTCGAACTGCTGGAGACGGTGGGCCTGACGCCCGTCGAGCAGTTCGCCGCCAAGCTGCCGCACCAGCTCTCCGGCGGGCAGCGGCAGCGGGTGGTGATCGCCAGGGCGCTCGCGAGCGACCCGCAGGTGCTCATCGCGGACGAGCCGGTGTCGATGCTCGACGTGTCGCTCCGCGCCGGCGTGCTCGCGCTGCTGGAGGACCTCCGCGAACGGTGGGGCATCAGCATGCTCTACATCACCCACGATCTGCTGAGCGCGCGGCTCGTCACCGAGAACATCCTCGTGCTCAACAGCGGCCGCGTCGTCGAGCGGGGCGAGACCTCCCAGGTGCTGCAGCATCCGGAGGACCCGTACACGGTCGAACTGCTCGACGCCGTGCCGAACCCCGCCCGCGCCCGCTGACGCGCACCGGACGACTGCAAGAAAGAGAGAGGAGCGCATCCGTGCTCGCATTCCCCGACGGCTTCCTCTGGGGCGCCGCGACCGCCGCCCATCAGGTGGAGGGCAACAACACCACGAGCAACTGGTGGGCGATGGAACACGCCCCCGACTCGACCATGGTCGAGCCCTCCGGTGACGCCGCCGACCACTTCCACCGCTACCCGGAGGACATGCGGCTGCTCGCCGAGGCCGGGCTGAACTCCTACCGGTTCTCGGTCGAGTGGGCGCGGATCGAGCCGGAGCGCGGGTTCGTCTCGCGGGCGATGCTCGACCACTATCGCCGGATGATCGACACCGCCAGGGAGAACGGGCTGGACCCGACGGTCACCCTCATGCACTTCACGGTGCCGCAGTGGTTCCAGAAGGACGGCTTCTGGCGTGCCGACGACGCGGTGGACCTGTTCTCCCGCTACGTGGAGACCGTGCTGCCGATCCTCGACGGCGTGCGCTACGTGTGCACGATCAACGAGCCGAACATCGCGGCGATGCTCGCCGGGGGCGAGGACGCGGCGAACCTCGTCGCCTACGGCCTGCCGAACCCCGACCTCGGTGTCGCTGACACCCTGCTGACCGCCCACCGGCGGGCGTCCGAGATCCTGCACACGGTGCCCGGAGTGCAGGCGGGATGGACGATCGCCACCCAGGCCTTCCACTCCACGGGCGAGCCCGGGGCAGATGAGATGCTCGCGACATACGGCGACCCGCGCGACCACTGGTACCTGGAGCAGTCCGCCGGAGACGACTTCGTGGGCGTGCAGGCCTACACCCGCACGTTCATCGGCCCGGAGGGACCGCTGCCGGTGTCGCCCGACGTGGAGACGACGCTCACGGGCTGGGAGTTCTTCCCCGAGGCCCTCGAGCTGGGCGTGCGCAGCGCGTGGGAGCGCAGCGGCGGTGTCCCCGTGCTCGTCACGGAGAACGGCATCGCGACGGCCGACGACACCCGCCGCATCGCCTACACGCAGGGCGCGCTGGAGGGGCTGCACCGCGCCATCAGCGACGGCATCGAGGTCCGCGCCTACCAGCACTGGAGCGCGCTGGACAACTACGAATGGGCGAGTGGATTCCGGCCGACGTTCGGTCTCATCGGCTTCGACCACGAGACCTTCGAGCGGTTCCCGAAGCCCTCGCTGGCCTGGCTCGGCGAGGTCGCCCGCCGCAATGGGCTCTGACCAGCCGCACGGCGTAACCACGGGCATGGGGGCACCTAGAATTGTCCCCATGCCCGCTGGCGACTCCTTCTACATCACCACGCCCATCTACTACCCCTCCGATGTGCCGCACATCGGTCACGGGTACACGACGGTGGCCGTCGACACCCTCGCTCGGTGGCACCGCCAGGCGGGGGACGACACCTGGATGCTGACGGGCACCGACGAGCACGGTCAGAAGATGCTGCGGGCCGCGGCCGCCAACGGCGTCACCCCGCAGGAGTGGGTCGACAAGCTCGTCAGCGAGAGCTGGTTCCCGCTGCTGAAGACCCTCGACGTCGCGAACGATGATTTCATCCGCACCACGCAGGAGCGGCATGAGACCAACGTGCAGACGTTCTTCCAGCGGCTCTACGACCGCGGGTACATCTACGCGGGCGAGTACGAGGCGCTCTACTGTGTGGGCTGCGAGGAGTTCAAGCCGGAGTCGGAGATCGTCGACGGCACCGGTCCCTTCGAGGGGCTGAAGGTCTGCGCCATCCACTCGAAGCCGCTGGAGCTGCTGCAGGAGAAGAACTACTTCTTCAAGCTCAGCGAGTTCCAGGACCGCCTGCTCGAGCTCTACAAGACCGAGCCCGACTTCGTGCGGCCCGACTCGGCGCGCAACGAGGTCGTCTCGTTCGTGAGCCAGGGCCTCAAGGACCTCTCGATCTCCCGCTCGACCTTCGACTGGGGCATCCCGCTGCCGTGGGACGAGTCGCACGTCATCTACGTGTGGGTCGACGCGCTGCTCAACTACGCCACGGCCGTCGGCTACGGCTCCGACGAGGAGACCTTCGCGCGCCGCTGGCCCGCCTACCACGTGGTCGGCAAGGACATCCTGCGCTTCCACGCCGTGATCTGGCCGGCGCTGCTGATGGCGGCGGGGCTCGACGTCCCGAAGGGCGTCTTCGCGCACGGCTGGCTGCTCGTGGGCGGCGAGAAGATGTCGAAGTCGAAGCTCACCGGCATCGCGCCGACCGAGATCACCGACGTCTTCGGCTCCGACGCGTACCGCTTCTACTTCCTGTCCGCGATCGCGTTCGGTCAGGACGGCTCGTTCTCCTGGGAGGACCTCTCCGCGCGGTACCAGGCCGAGCTCGCGAACGGCTTCGGCAACCTCGCCTCGCGCACGACCGCGATGATCGAGAAGTACTTCGAGGGTGTCGTGCCGCCGGCGGCCGAGTACACCGAGGCCGACCTCGCGATCCAGCGGATCGTCGCGGACGCCGCGACGAAGGCGGACGCCGCGATCGGCCAGTTCCGCATCGACGAGGCGATCTCCGCGATCTGGACCATCGTCGACGCGCTCAACGGGTACATCACCGAGAACGAGCCGTGGGCGCTCGCCCGCGACGAGGACCAGCGCGAGCGTCTGGGCACCGTGCTCTACACGTGCGCCGAGGGGCTGCGGGCGCTCGCCGTGCTGCTGTCGCCGGTGATGCCGCAGTCGACCGAGAAGCTGTGGATCGCGCTCGGCGCCGCAGAGACCCTGGGTCGGCTGCAGGACCAGCCGATCCGCGAGGCGGGCTCCTGGGGCGTGCTGAAGCCCGGGACGAGCGTCAACGGCCTCGCGCCGCTCTTCCCGCGCGTGGAGTCCACGGCCTGACATCCGGGCAGGACACCATGGCGGAGACCTACGTGCGCGAGCGCTCGGGCGACGGGCGCAAGGACCGGACCTACCCGGCGGCCCCGGAGCCCCTCGCCGTGCCCGTGTACGACAACCACGCGCACCTCGAGATCGCCGATGGTGACCAGCCCTTGTCTCTCAAGACCCAGCTCGACCGGGCGGAGGCCGTCGGCGTCATCGGCGTCGTGCAGGCATCCGGAGACATCGAGTCGTCCCGCTGGGCGGTCGAGGCCGCTGCGTCCGACCCCCGGGTCCTCGCCGCGGTCGCCATCCACCCGAACGACGCCCCGACCTACGCGGAGGAGGGTCGCCTCGACGAGGCGCTCGCCGTGATCGACGAGCTCGCCGCGCATCCGCGCACGCGCGCGATCGGCGAGACCGGGCTCGACTTCTTCCGCACCGAACCCGAGCGCCGTGCGCCGCAGTTCGCCTCCTTCGAGGCGCACATCGCGCTCGCGAAGAAGCACGGCATCGCGATGCAGATCCACGACCGGGACGCGCACGAGGCCGTGCTGGAGACCCTGGCGCGGGTCGGTGCCCCCGAGCGCACCGTGTTCCACTGCTTCTCCGGCGACGAGGCGATGGCCCGGGTGTGCGCCGACGAGGGCTACTACCTGTCGTTCGCCGGGAACGTGACGTTCAAGAACGCGCAGAACCTGCGCGACGCGCTGAAGGTCACCCCGCTCGACCGCCTCCTCGTCGAGACGGACGCGCCGTTCCTCACGCCG
The DNA here is from genome assembly GCF_004794355.1 of Microbacterium sp. K36. Classification (NCBI taxonomy): domain Bacteria; kingdom Bacillati; phylum Actinomycetota; class Actinomycetes; order Micrococcales; family Microbacteriaceae; genus Microbacterium; species Microbacterium sp. K36. Next base: position 17,413 of record NZ_SSDN01000068.1, read on the forward strand.
GTCCCGCTGCGGGGCCGCCCGAACGCGCCGTACCTCGTGCCGCTCACGGTGCGCTTCCTGGCCGCCGAGCTCGACCGGGATGTGGACGAGCTCGCCGCGCAGCTCGCCGAGAACACCCTCCGGGTCTACGGCTCGTTCGCCGACTGACCCTCCGGCTCGACGTCCTCCGGCCCCGTCTCGGCGACCGGCTTCGCACTGACGATGTGCGAGATGGGCTTCCATACCAGCACCAGAGTGATCGCCGCCCCGCCGAAGGCGAACCACCAGGGCGCGGTCAGGCCCCAGGTCTGCGCGATGACGCCGCCGAGGGCCTGGCCGACGATCATGCCGCCGAAGACGCCGACCATGTTGACCGAGGCGACGCGCCCCTGCAGGGAAGCGGGGACGAGCCGCTGCCGGACGGTCGTGGAGATCGTGCCCCACACGAAGGCGTACGCCCCGAAGAAGAACATGATGACGAGGGCCACCGCGCCCGTGGTGGTGAGGGCGAACGCGAGGTGCATGAGCACCTCGAGCGACAGGACGATGCGCATCAGGCTCGCGAACGACACGTGCCGCTCCAGCCAGCCGAAGCTCAGCGTCGCGAGGATGCCGCCCGCCGCGGAGGCCGTGGTGAGGGCGCCGTAGCCCACGGGACCCATCTGCAGGTGCTCGGTGGCATAGAGCACCAGCACGCCCCATGGCGCGGCCCAGGTCACGTTGAAGACGAGGATGATGAGCACGAGCATCCGCACCGGCGGGTTGTGCCACAGCCAGCGCAGCCCGTCCGCGATGTCGGTGTGCACCGGCGGGTGGGTCTCGGTCTCCCGCGGTGGGACGGGCGTGCGCGCCATGCGGGAGATCAGGACGATCGCGAGCGTCACGCACAGCACCTCGACGAGGAACGGCCACGCGCTCCCGGCGGCGAACAGGAAAGCGCCCAGCGGCGGTCCGGCGAACTGGTTGGCGACGAGGTAGCCGGCCTGCAGGCGGGCGTTCCCGATGCCGAGGTCGGCCGGCTTCACGAGCATCGGCAGCAGCGTGCTCCCCGCAGTGTCGACGAAGACCTCCGCGGTGCCGTAGAGGAACGCGACGGCCAGGACGATCCCGATGTTCGCGGTTCCCGTCACGAGGAACACGCAGAGGGCCGCGAGCACGACGGCGCGCACGGCGTTGGCGGTCATCACCAGACGCCGCCGATCGAAGCGGTCGGCGATGGCCCCCGCGTGCAGGCCGAAGAGCAGCCACGGCAGGAACTGCAGGATGGCGCCGGAGGCCACGAGGATCGGCGACGACGTCATCGACGCGATGAGCAGGGGAGCGGCGGCCAGCGCCACACCGTCTCCGATGTTGCTCGTCCACGACGACGCGAGCAGCCAGCGGAAATCCCTGCCCAGGCGCCGCGGAGCGATCAGTTCACCGAGGGAGGGCACCCCCGAAGGATAGCGATGATCACGGACATCACCCAGGAACCCACCCAGGATCCGGGCACGGCCCGTCATCCGCGAGAATGGGACCATGACCGTCACGTTGCTCGGGGCCACCGAGATCCGCCGTCTGGCCGCCGAGCTCGATGTCACCCCCACCAAGAAGCTCGGACAGAACTTCGTCGTCGACGCGAACACCGTCCGGAAGATCGTCCAGGCCGCCCGCGTGCAGCCGGGGGAGCGGGTGGTCGAGGTCGGACCGGGACTCGGGTCCTTGACCCTCGCGATCCTCGAGGCCGGGGCCGCGGTCACCGCGGTGGAGATCGACCACCGGCTCGCCGCCCGCCTGCCGCAGACCGCCGACGAGCACGGCGTGCCGGAGGGGATGCTGACGGTGGTCGACGCCGATGCGCTCCGCGTCACGGAGCTGCCGGGCGAGCCGACCGTCCTCGTCGCGAACCTGCCGTACAACGTGTCGGTGCCCGTCCTGCTGCACTTCCTGGAGACCTTCCCGTACTTGCAGCGGGGCGTCGTGATGGTGCAGGCCGAGGTGGCCGAGCGCCTCGCCGCGAAGCCCGGCTCGAAGATCTACGGCTCGCCCAGCGTCAAGGCCGCCTGGTACGGCGAGTGGAAGCTCACCGGCAACGTCTCCCGCCAGGTCTTCTGGCCGGTGCCGAACGTGGACAGCCTCCTCGTCGGCTTCGACCGCTCCGAGGGCGAGCGCGGCCCGGTGGAGGAGCGCCGGCGCACCTTCGCCATCGTCGACGCGGCTTTCAACCAGCGACGCAAGATGCTGCGGCAGGCCCTCTCCGGCATCTTCGGCAGCTCCGCCGCGGCGACCGAGGTGCTGACCGCGGCCGGCGTCGCGCCGACCGCCCGCGGGGAGGACCTCACGGTCGACGACTACCAGCGGATCGCCCAGCACGCAACGGCGATCGAGGGTTCGGGCGTCAGCGGCTAATCTGGCACGGTGACCGACTCCCCCCGCTTCCGCCCCGACGTCCCCGAACTGCACCGCCCGTACGCTGCCGACGAGGGCCGCTACGGACGGTTCGCCTACCGTCAGGTCGGCGCCTCCGGCCTGTACCTCCCCCCGATCTCGCTCGGGCTCTGGTGGAACTTCGGCGACAACATCCCGCTCGACAACCAGCGGGCGCTCCTGCGTCACGCGTTCGACAACGGGATCACGCACTTCGACCTGGCGAACAACTACGGCCCGCCGTACGGTTCGGCCGAGAAGAACTTCGGCCGCATCTTCGCGGAGGACCTGCGTCCGTACCGCGACGAGCTGATCATCTCGTCGAAGGCCGGCTGGGACATGTGGCCCGGACCGTACGGCGACTACGCGAGCCGGAAGTACATCCTCGCGAGCGCCGAGCAGTCGCTCACCCGCATGGGGCTGGACTACGTCGACATCTTCTACTCGCACCGCGTCGACCCGGTCACCCCGATCGCCGAGACCGTCGGGGCGCTGGACACCCTGGTCCGCCAGGGCAAGGCGCTGTACGTCGGCATCTCCTCGTACAGCGCGGAGCGCACGGCCGAGGCCGTCGCCGTGGCGAAGGAGCTGGGGACGCCGCTCGTCATCCACCAGCCGGCCTACTCGATCCTGAACCGCTGGATCGAGGACGGCCTCACGCAGACCCTCGAGGAGTCGGGCCTCGGCGCCATCGCCTTCACCCCGCTCGCCCAGGGCCTCCTCACCGACAAGTACCTCGGCGACGGCACGGCCGAGCGCGCGCAGCAGCGGGGTTCGCTGCCGAAGGGCAAGCTGACCGACGAGGCCGTCGAGACGCTCCGTGCGCTGAACGAGGTCGCGCAGGGCCGGGGGCAGTCGCTCGCGCAGCTCGCGCTGCAGTGGACGCTGCGCACCCCGGTCGTCGCCTCGGCGCTCATCGGCGCGTCGCGCACGGAGCAGCTCGACGAGAACCTCGCCGCGCTCGACGGTCCCGCGTTCACCGACGAGGAGCTCCGCCGCATCGACGAGCTCGCGGGCGCCATCGACGTCAACCTGTGGGCGACCTCGTCGGACCTGTGACCCGCTCATGAGCCTCGCCGCGTCCTCCGGGTCCGTGCACGTGCGCGCGCCGGGGAAGATCAACGTCTACCTCGGTGTCGGCGGGCGCCATGACGACGGCTATCACGCCCTCGCGACGGTCTTCCAGGCGGTGTCGCTGTATGAGGACGTGATCGCCAGGGACGCCGACGACTTCTCGATCACGGTGACCGGGGTGGAGGACGACGGCTCGGTGCCGCTCGACGACCGGAACCTCGCGATGCGGGCCGCCAAGCTGCTGGCGACGGCGACGGATCATCCCGGCGGGGTCGCGCTGCAGATCCGCAAGAGCGTCCCCGTCGCCGGTGGCATGGGCGGGGGCTCCGCGGACGCCGCGGCCGCCCTGGTCGCCTGCGACGCCCTGTGGGGAACGGGACTCTCCGCGGCCCGCTTGCACGATCTCGCAGCGCGGCTCGGTGCAGATGTCCCCTTCGCGCTGCACGGCGGCACCGCCGTGGGCACCGGCCGCGGCGATCAGCTCAACCCGGCTCTTGCCCGTGGCCGCTTCGACTGGCTGCTGGTGACCAGCGACGAGGGGCTGTCTACGCCCGCCGTGTACACCCGGCTCGACGAGCTGCGCGAGGAGGAGGGGGCGCTCGCCGACGATCCGCCGCTCTCGCTGGACGTGCCGATCCCGGTGCTGCAGGCGCTGCGGACCGGAGACGCCTGGCAGCTCGCCGACGCGCTCCACAACGATCTCCAGGCGGCCGCGCTCGACCTGCGGCCGGATCTCGCGCAGACCATCGAACGCGGGGTCGCGGCCGGTGCGCTGCACGGTCTCGTGTCCGGCTCGGGGCCGACCGTGGCCCTCCTCTGCGCGGATCCCGAGTCCGCGCAGGCGGTGCAGACGGCCCTCCGCGAGGGCGGTCTCGATCCGCTGCACGTGCACGGCGCCGTCCCCGGAGCCCGCATCATCGGCTGAACCCGGGCGCGCGCGGCCCGCTCACTCCGCCTGCAGGAGCGCACTCACGCGATACGGGATGACCTCACGGAGGAACAGGCTCGTGGACGTGCGCAGGATGCCGGGGCACAGACGCACGACTTCGGCCACGCGGTAGAGGTCGTCGGGGCTGGTCGCGACGACGCGCAGGAGCAGGTCGGTGTCCCCGGCGGGGGCGAAGCACTCCAGCACCTCGGGGATGCGGCTGAGCGCCTCGATGGCGGCGGTGATCTGATGCTGGTCCAGCTCCACGAGGATCGATGCCGCCACGCCGCGGCCGAGCGCCGCAGGGAGGACACGGGCGCTGTGCGGGCGCAAGCGGCCGCTCGACTCCAGGCGTTCGAGGCGCGCATGCACGGTCCCGCGGGCGAGACCCAGGTCCTGGGCGATGAGGGCGACCGGACGTCGCGGGTCGGTGTCGAGCACGGCGAGGATACGGCGATCGGTCGCGTCGAGCAGAGTGGCCATATCGTTCACCGTCATCGTCCCCGCCCGTGGTGGATTGGTCAGATCGATCAACCAGGATTCCGGCTCTGGTCTGATCGATCGTCGTCTGTTCAACTGATTGTCACATACGCAGGGTGTCGGTCACGAGCGGACGCCTGCGGCGTTCCCCCATCGGTCATGAGTCGTCGGGTGGGACGAACAGCGGCGGAGCCACGAGCTCCCCGGCCGCCCGTCCTGGTCCGTGCCGGGGCGGGCGGAGAGGCCCCGCCGGTCGGGCTCAAGACTCCGGGGCGAGCAGGCGCAGCTGCACCATCGCCGAGAAACGCGCGTCCGGGTCGGACAGATCGATCCCGCCGATCTCCGCGAGCCGGCGCAGCCGATAGCGGAACGTGTTCGGATGCGTGTAGACGCGGGCCGAGGCCACGGCGACGTCGCCGAAGGCGTCGAGCCAGGCGCGCAGGGTCTCGACCAGGTGCGTCCCTCGTTCGCGGTCCTGCGCGAGCAGCTTCGCGACCGGACCGGTGGGCTGGTCACCGCGCGCGCGGACGAGGTCGCCGAGCTCGACGAGGAGGGCCTCCATCTGCACGGCCGTGAACAGCGCCACCGGCTCCGCCGAGGAGGACTGCCGCCCCACCCGCAGCGCCCGGTCGGCGTTGGCTCGGGAGGCGGGGATCCCTGAGGCGTCGGGGGCCACGGTCCCCACGCCGATGCGGATGTCCTCGGCGGCGCCGAGGCGGCCGAGGAAGTCGGTGGCCACGCGGGCGGCTCTGGCGTCCGCATCGCCCGCGCCCTCCGCGGTCCCCGTCTCCGGCCGCAGGGCGACGACCGCGTACACGACGTCGCCGATGAGCGCCACCGCGGAGCGGAGGTACACGGCGCCGAGATGCACGGCGAACGCGTCGGCGACCCGGTGGCGCTCGGCGATGCGGCGGGCTCCGGCGGACGGATCGTCGTCCGGCTGCTCGACCGCGGACAACGCGAGCACGACGCAGCGGTGGTCGTCGAGTCGCAGCCGCGACACGGCGTCGGCCGCCCCGGGGCCGCCCTCCAGGATCGTGGCGAGGAGGTCGGCACGCAGCCGCCGCTCGACGTCGGCGCCCGCCCGGAGCCGCAGCATGTGCAAGGCGACGAGGCCGGCGGAGTCCTTCAGCGCGCGAACGCGGTCGGGCGCCAGAGGCTCCTGCACCGCCGCCCAGATGGAGCCGAGGATCTCGTCACCGGCGCGGACGGCCAGCGCGACCCGCGGGTAGGACGGGAGCCCCTCGGTGTTGTGGACGGGCCCGACGTGGATGGGATCCTCGCTGCGGTACAGCGCCTGGAAGACGCCCCGCTCCTCGAGCTGGCGGGCGAAGCGCTCGGGGACCTGACGCCCGAGGACCGTCTCGATCCGGGCCGGGTCCGCCTCGTCCTGTCGCCCCGAGAACGCGACGACGCGAGAGCTCCGGTCCTCGATCGTGACGGGGGCGTTGAGCAGCGTCGCGATGGCGTTGGCGAGAGCGAACAGATCGCCGGACGGCATGCCGCCGAGCGTCGTGGCCGCCTGGTCGCCGACATCCCCCTCCGCGATGAGCGACCGCAGCATCGCGGCGAGCTGCGCCCACGAAGCTCCGCGGGTGAGGGCGAGCACGGGGACGCCGGTCGCGGTCGCGGCCTCGCGGAGCACGGGCTCGGTCCGGACCGGGGCGCGGAGGACGAGGGCGGCCGCCCCCTGCTGCCCCAGCGTGTCCAGCAGCGTCGCCACCTCCTCGGGCTCGCTGAGGCCGACCCCGAGCACGAGGGCTCCGCGCAGCGGCATCGCGTCATCGAGGACGTCGTGGATGACGACGGTCTCGATCACGACGTCGTCGTCGACGGCACCGCCGACGACCTCGAGCAGGGTGGTGCCGAGGTCTTCGATCACGCGGCCGAGGCTGGCGCGCGGACGTGTCGTCACGGACATGAGCACGAGGCCCAGGCTAGGGGCCGGGCAACGGCCTCGGATCTGTGGGGCACGACGAAAGAGTAGCGATTCTTCGTCGCCCCGAACAGACCCGGCGGCGCCGCCTCGTCCGCTAGAACGTGATCCACTCCGTGCGCACGGTGACGTCATCGAGGGCGTCCTGGTGCGGGGTCACGCCGATCCCGGGCCCCGTGGGCACCGTGAGCGTGCCGTCATCGACCACGAACGGGTCGGTGATGTCCCGAGAGTAGTAGCGGCCGGAGCCCGACGTGTCCCCGGGGAGGGTGAAGCCCGGCAGCGCCGCGAGGGCCACGTTCGCCGCTCGTCCGATGCCCGTCTCGAGCATGCCGCCGCACCACACCGGGATGTCGTTGGCCGCGCAGACGTCATGGATGCGGCGGGCCTCCAGATAGCCCCCGACCCGTCCCGGCTTGATGTTGACGATCGAGCAGGCTCCGAGCGCGATGGCGTCGGCCGCGGCCCGCGCGGACACGATGGACTCGTCGAGACAGATCGGCGTGGTCGTGCTCTTCGCCAACTGGGCGTGGCCGAGCAGGTCCTCCTCGTCCAGGGGCTGTTCGATGAGGAGCAGGTCGAAGGGGTCGAGCCGCGCGAGATGGCGGGCGTCGCCGCGGTGGTACGCGGTGTTCGCGTCGACCTGCAGCAGCACGTCGTCGCCGAAGCGCTCGCGTACCGCACGCACGGGCTCGATATCCCAGCCCGGCTCGATCTTCAGCTTGATGCGCACGTACCCCTCGTCGAGGTACCCGGCGACCGCGTCGAGCAGTTCCGGGATCGAGTCCATGATGCCGACCGAGACCCCGCAGTCGACACGGTCGCGGACGGCGCCGAGCTCGCGCGACAACGGCACTCCGGTCGCGCGCAGCTCGGCGTCGAGCACCGCCAGCTCCACCGCGGCCTTCGACATGCGGTGTCCCTTGAACGGTGCGAGTGCCGGGGCGACGCCGGCCGCATCGAGGTCGCGGACTCCGGCCAGGGCGGGGAGGAGGAAGCGGGTGATGACGTCGACGCTCGCCTCGACGTACTCCGAGGAGTAGAGCGGGTCGTTCATCGCCACGCCCTCGCCCCAGCCCTCCGCCTCGTCGGACACGGCGCGCACGAGCAGCGCCTCCCGCACGGTCTGGACGCCGAACGACGTGCGGAACGGCGACACCAGCGGCATCTCGATCACGCGCAGCTCGAATCCGGTGAGCTTCATCCCTGTTCTCCTCTGTCGATGGTGTAGGCCCCCGATCGGTCGAACGAGAGCACGCGCCCCCGGGCGTCGAGCAGATCGCCGAGCGTGGCACGCAGGGCGAGCCGCCACCGCGTCGCACGATCGGGGTCGCGGAGCCGGAGCGCCTCGATGTCGCGGGGGAGGGCGACGCGGACCAGACGGGCGTCGGTGGGGGTGAGCAGCGGTGCGAGGTCGTCGCCGACGGACAGCAGCGGCACCGCGTCCGCCGCAGACAGATCCGGCGCCCCGGGGGCGCCCCCGGCCGCGGCCACCACCCGCGGATCGTGCAGGTACCAGGTGACGAGCATGCGATCGGTGTCGTCCGCACCGTTGAGCGCGTCCGCCATGTGCCCGTAGAAGTTGCGATGGTACGAGGTGGGCTCGGCCGCGAGCTTCACGAGGTTGAAGTGCGCGTTGCGGCTGATGAGCGGGTCGAACGTCCAGGAGATCTCCTCGAGCCCCTCGGACAGCGCCCAGGCGCGCTGGTGCACCTTGAGCGCGAAGCCCACGCTGCGTCCCCGCATCCGTCCGGACACCCCGGCGATGTGGCTGTGCAGGGCGCGCCGACCGGGCGAGGCGAAGAATCCGAAGCAGGCGCCGACGAGTTCGTGCCCGTCGAACGCGCCGCCGACGTAGCTTCCGGCCTTCGACAGCGCGCGCAGCGTCTCGACGTTGACGGGGGAGGCCTCGCCCTGCTTCGTCCAGATGCTCTGGAAGAGCTCAGAGACGCGGGTGAAGTCCTCGACGTCGTCGAGGAGCCGGATCGAGACTCCCGCCGCGCTCGCGGCGGCAGAGGCACTCGCGGCGGCAGCGGCGATCGCGCCCGTGCCGATGTCGGTCTCCGCCATGGTCACCGCCCTTCCCCCGGTGTCGATGCCTCGGACCGCTGCTCCTGCAGCAGCCGTTCCAGGAGCAGGAGGCGCTCCGGGATCAGCGCGACGATCACGTGCTCGTCGTCGGCGTGCGCCCCGCCGCCCACGGCGCCGAGTCCGTCGAGCGTCGGGACGCCGATGCCGGCGGTGAAGTTGCCGTCCGAGGCTCCGCCGACCGCCACACCGTCGAACGGCGTCAGCCCGGCGCTCGCCGCGATGGCGGATGCGCGCGCGAGCAGCTCGGCGGAGAGCGCCGGCTCCAGCGGCGGGCGGTTCGGGCCGCCCTCGATCCGCACGGTCGCGTCGGCCAGCCGCGGCGTCAGCGCACGCAGCGCGGCGTCCACGCGCTCCTGCTCGGCGATGGTCCAGGCGCGGACGTCCACCGCGAACTCCGCCGTGGCGGGAACGGTGTTCGTCGTGGTCCCCGCCGTCAGCAGCGTCGGCGTCACGCTCGTGCCCCGCGCGGCGTCGCCGAGCGCCGCGGCCGCGAGGAGCAGATGCGCCGCCTCGATCCCGGCGTTGACGCCGCGTTCCGGCTCCAGCCCCGCATGCGCCGCTCGTCCCGTGACGTGCACCCGGTACAGGGAGACGCCCTTGCGCGCGGTCTTCAGATGGCCGCCCTCCGCGGCGGCCTCCAGCACGAAGGCCGCGCGGCATCCGCGCGCCTCGTCCTCGATGAGCTGCCGGGAACTCGGCGACCCGAGCTCTTCGTCGCCCGTGAGCAGGATGGTCACCCCGGAGCGGTCGTCCAGCGCCGCCACCGCGTGCAGCGCCATCACGACGCCGGTCTTCATGTCGAAGCACCCCGGTCCGCGCAGCACGCCGTCGGCGATCCCGGACGGCAACCGATCGCGGGAGCCGAGCGGCCAGACCGTGTCGTGGTGTCCGAGCACCAGGACCGCGGCCGGTCCCCGGCCGAAGCGCCACCGCAGGTGCGTGCGCCCGTCGATCACGATCCGCTCGGGTGCGACCCCCAGCAGCCGTTCGCCGAGCGCGGCCACGACGTCGGCGCTCCGGGCGACCGCGGCGCGGTCGTCCGACGGCGACTCGCATGCGAGCAGGGTGTCGATGTCGGCCAGGACCACTGCGAGGTCGGCGGCCGCCTGCACCGGCATCACGAGACCTTCGGTGCGGCGCGGACGCCGTGGTGCAGGTACTGTTCGCCAGTGGGCAGCGAGTAGAAGACGACGGGATGCCACGCCTGCTCGCCCTCCGCGCGCATCACGAACTCGTTCCGGCGCACGGGCACGAGGGCGTGCTCCTCCACCGGATCCGGCAGCAGCGCGGCCAGCGGGCCGTTCAGCGTGGTGCGCATGCGCAGCCCCTCCTCGTCGCGGAAGATCTCGGTGCGGACGCCGGAGCGGTCGTAGACGCCCTCGAAGGCGGAGAAGTCGTCGACGTACGGCTCCGCGGGCGGGGTGAGACCGGTGGGCAGGTGGAGGTCGGCGAGCTCGGCGAAGATCTCGTCGAAGAGCTCGTCGTACAGGTCGCGGGTGTTACCGCCGTTGGTCAGCAGCGTGACCGCGATCTGCTCGTCCAGGAGGATCCGCAGGAACGACGACTGCCCGATGGTGTTGCCGTCGTGGCCGATGAGCTTGCGCCCGTCCCAGTCGAAGAGGATCCAGCCGAGGCCCCAGCTGTCGCCGAGGGAGTAGGGGTCGGGGACATCGACCTCGTGCTGCTGCATCCGGCGCACGCTCTCCTCCGACAGCACCCGCGTGCCGTCGGCGGCGAGACCGTCCTCCAGGTGCATGCGGGCGAAGGCGAGCACGTCGGCGGTGGTGGAGTTGATCAACCCGGCCGGACCCATCGACCGCGGCAGCATCCACGCCGGAGCGAGCACGGGGCCGTCGTCGCCGATCTCGGTGTGCCCGGTGGCGGTGCGGAACATGACCGCCTCCTCCGGCAGCGTGCAGGAGTGGGTGAGGCCGAGGGGCTCGTAGAGCAGGTCGCGCATGGCCTGGTCCCACGTCGTGCCGGTGATCTTCTCGATCACGCGTCCGGCGAGGACGAAGCCCGCGTTGCAGTACGACATCGTGGCGCCGAGGGGGTGGTTCTGCGCGACGCCGTCCAGATGCGCGACGTACTTCTCGAGGGTGTCGTCGCCGCGGCCGGTGTCGGTGAACACGTCGCCGTCGATGCCGCTGGTGTGGCTGAGGAGGTGCCGCATGGTGACGGTGCGGGTGACCTCCGGGTCGGAGGAGGCGAACTCCGGCACGTACTCCACGACCGGGGTGTCCAGATCGAGACGGCCCTCGTCGACGAGCCGCATGAGGGCGGACGCCGTCCACACCTTCCCCATCGAGCCGATCTGGAAGAGCGAGTCGTCGGTGGTCTCGATGCCCGTGCGCACGTTCAGGATGCCGTGGTGGGCGTAGACGGGCTCCTCGCCCAGCCGGAGGATGCCGAGGGTGGCGCCGGGGACCTTGTGCGCGGCGGCCAGCGTGCTCAGCCGCTGCTGCCAGTGCCGGGCGTCCAGCCGCGGACGGATGGGCTTCCCCGCCGCAGGGGCGTACTGCTCGACCCAGTCGACGACCCGCTGCGAGTAGTCGGCCCGGTGAGAGGGCGGCCCGGACAGGAGGAACAGGTGGGATCCCCCGGGGTACAGCACCAGCCGCGTCGGGACGCCGCGTTCGCGGAGCGCCGTGAACCACTGCTCGGCCTGACCCACCGGGCAGCGGTCGTCGGCGGCACCCTGCAGGATCAGTGTGGGTGTCTGCACCCGGTCGACGTGGGTGTAGGGCGACTGCGCGGCGATCTTCTCGCGGTCGCGCCAGGGCAGGCCGCCGTTCTCCTTGGCGGACAGATGGTGTCCGAAGTCCGACGTGCCGCCCATCGACAGCAGATCGGTGACGACGCCGCCGGCGACGGCCGCCGCGAAGCGGTCGTCGCGCGAGGTGAGGAAGCAGGTCATGAACCCGCCGTAGCTGTAGCCGGTCACGGCAAGGCGCGCCGGGTCGGCCAGGCCTTCCGCGACGAGCTGGTCGATCGGCTCCAGGAAGTCCTTCGTGTCGTTGACTCCCCAGCCGCCGGAGACCGCCGAGAAGAACGCGTCGCCGTAACCGTCGCTGCCGCGGGGGTTGATCGTGAGGATCGCCCAGCCGCGCTGCGCGAGGATCTGGTGGTACGGGTGGATGAGGTCGGCGGCCCCGTTCCAGGCGTTGTGCGGGCCGCCGTGGACGTCGAGGAGCAGCGGCAGCGGACCCTCGGTCGCAGGGTCGCGGCGCAGCCAGCCGGTGACCACGGTACCGTCCGAGATCGTGAACCGGCGCTCCTCCGCCGGGAGGAGGTCGAGGTCGGGGGCGCCGTACTCCGTGCGCACGGTGGTCGTGCCGTCGGAGAGGTCGAGCAGAGCGACGTCGCCGAAGGAGTCGGGGGTGGCGAGCACCACCGCGGCCGTCGTGCCGGCGACGGACAGCCCGGAGACGTTCGCGGTCCCGGCGAGCAGCGACTCCGGGTCGCCGCCCTCGAGGGAGACGGCGTACACGTGCGAGGAGCCGTTGTCGCGGAGGCAGAAGACGAGGCGCCCGTCCGCGGCGAACTGCGGCATGCCCCCGGGGTAGCCGGGGCCGCCGGGCATGACGTTGCGGTCCGCCGACGCGGTGAGGTTCCGCGGCGCACCGTCGCCGTCCGCAGGGAAGAGGAGGAGGTCGGCATTGCCGATCTCGGTGTCCAGCCGGCCCGCCGCGACCACGTGTCGTCCGTCGGGCGTCCAGCCGACTGCGGTGGCCTGCACGGCGGCGGCGCTGATGCGCACGGGGGCCCGGTTCGGATCGGTCGCGGACGTGACGAAGACCGGGATGCGCATCGTGAGGTCGGCGTCCTCCTCGTCCGCAGTCGAGAAGGCGAGGAGCGTGCCGTCCGGCGACCAGACGGGGTCGGAGGCGTGCGAGCGGCCCCGGGTGACGACCGTGACGGCGCCCGATTCGACGTCGACGACGTGGAGCTGCTGCACGAGCGTCCCCAGCACGCCGGCCCCGTCGGCCTTGTAGCCGAGCCGGTCGGTCGCCGAGGGGGCGGAGCGGCGGGCGAGGAGGGCGTCGCGGTCGTCGCCGGGCAGCGCTGCGGTGTCGACGGGGGCGGTGAAGGCGACGCGGGTGCCGTCAGGACTCCATGCCGGGGCCCCGGCGCCCAGCGGCAGGGTCGTGAGGGCCCGGGCCTCGCCGCCCGCGGCGGGTAGCAGCCAGACCTGTGCCGGGCCGTCCTCGGCGCGGAGGAAGGCGAGCTGCGTGCCGTCCGGGCTCCAGACCGGGGTCGAATCGGCCGTGCCGCGGGTGAGCGGGACCGGGGTGCCGCCGGTGGCGGCGACCTGCCAGAGCGCGCGGGTCTCGCGGTCGGCATCGCGGTCGATGCCGCGCAGCGCATACACGATGCGGCTGCCGTCGGGGGAGAGCGCCGGCTGCTCCGGGGTGGGGAGGGCGAGCAGGTCGTCGACGGTGACGCGGGTCATGAGGACTCCAATCCGATGGTCAGTTCAGCGTGTCGGCTGCGGTCGCCGGCGGTGTTGTGGCGGTGACCGAAAGCAGGACCGCGCTTTGGGGCGGCGGCACAGATCCGGCGAAATGGCAGGCGGCTCCGACCGGTCCGGTGGGGCGCGCCGGCTCGGAGAGCACGCAGATCTGCCGGTCGGGGCGGGCGACGGGACCGATGGGGCACCGCGGGTGGAAGCGGCAGCCGGAGGGCGGCGCGTGCGGGTCGGCGGGTTCCACGGCGACCGGAGCGACCGGGTCGACCGCCAGCAGGTCGCCGTGGCGGGTGGGTGCCGCCTGCAGGAGCTCCCGCGTGTAGGGATGCTGCGGATCCGCGAGCACCTGCGCGGTGGGGCCGACCTCGACGATCCGCCCGAGGTACATGACCGCGATGTGGTCGCTGAGGTAGCGGACGACGGAGAGGTTGTGCGAGATGAAGAGCATCGTCAGATCGAGCTCGGCCCGCAGCTCCCGGACGAGGTTGAGCACGGAGCCCTGCACGGACACGTCGAGAGCGGAGGTGATCTCGTCGGCGATGACGACCTCGGGGCGGGCCGCCAGAGCCCTGGCGAGCGCGATCCGCTGCCGCTGCCCGCCGGAGAGGGCCGCGGGGAGGGCCTCGGCCCGGTCGGCGTCGAGGCTCACGAGGTCGAGCAGGCGGGCGACCTCGGCGCGGCGGGCTCGGCCCCCGCGCAGGTCGCGAGGGAGCGCCTCGGCGATCGACTCGCCGATGGTCATCCGCGGGTCGAGCGAGGAGAACGGATCCTGGAACACCATCTGGATGGGGCGACGGCGACGGAAGGAGCGCACGTCCGCGCCGTCGAGCGTGATGGCGCCCTCGCTGATCGGGGCGAGGCCGATGGCGGCGCGCGCGAGGGTCGACTTGCCCGAGCCCGATTCGCCGACCAGGCCCACGACGGAACCGGAGGGCACGGTCAGCGTCGCATCGTCCACGGCCGTCAGCCCGGACCGGTGCGATCCGTACCGCACGCTCACGTGCTCGAAGCGCAGTGCGCTCATCGGACGGCCTCCTCTTCACGGACCGGCGCGGGCGTCGCCGTCACGGGGTGCCAGCAGGCCACGCGGCGCCCGGCGTCGTCGGCGACGAGCGCGGGGTCCTTCTCGCGGCAGACGGCGGTCGCGAGCGGGCAGCGGTCGGCGTAGGCGCAGCCGACGGGGAAGGCGCCCGGCGCCGGTGGGCGTCCGGGGATCGTCCGCAGCGGCAGGGACCGGTCGGTGTCGAGCTCGGGGACGACCTCCAGCAGCGCACGCGTGTACGGGTGCCGTGCGGCGCTGTGCAGGTCGGCGGCGGGGAGGTCCTCGACGATGCGGCCGGCGTACATCACGAGCACGCGGTCGCAGGTCTGGGAGACGACGGCGATGTCGTGGCTGATGAGGAGGATGGCCGCGTCGGTGTCGCGGCGCACGCGGTCGAGCAGCTGCAGCACCTGCCGCTGCACGGTGACGTCGAGGGCTGTCGTCGGCTCGTCGGCGATGATGAGCTTCGGGTGGTTCATCAGCCCCATCGCGATCATGGCGCGCTGCCGCATCCCGCCGGAGAACTCATGCGGGTACTGGTGGGCGCGGCGGGCCGCAGCGGGCACCCGCACGGACTGCAGGCGCTCGACCGCGCGCTCCCTGGCGGCCCGGCGGGTGATGTCCTGGTGCTCGGACGCGGCTTCGGCGAGCTGCGCGCCGATCCGGCGGGTGGGATTGAACGACGTCATCGGATCCTGGAACACCATCGCCAGCGAGGTCCCCAGCAACGGTTGCAGCGCCCGTTCCGACGTGGTGAGCACCGGGACGCCGCAGAAGTCGAGGCGGGCGGCGGACACATGTCCCGGCTGTTCGATGAGCCGAGCCGCAGCGAGCGCCGTGAGGCTCTTCCCGGATCCGGACTCTCCGACCACGCCGATCGCCTCGCCACGGCCGACGGCGAAGGACACCCCGCGGACGGGCGTGACCCAGCCGGCAGGCGTGGGGAAGGAGACGCGCAGGTCGTCGACGAGGAGCACCACGTCGTCGCCGTCGACCTGCGCGGGCACGGTGCCGGCGTCGCGCGGGGCGGGCTGCGCGACGGCGGGAAGCCGGTGGCGGCGGCGTCCGGAGCGTCCGCCCAGCGCCGCGGCGGCGGTCTCGCCCAGGAGGTTGAAGGCGAGTCCGGCGATGATCACGGCCACGGCGGGGCCGAGCGCCGCCGCGGGGTTGAGGTAGATGCGGTTCAGGCCCTCGCCGAGCAGGCGGCCCCAGTCGTACTCCGGTACCTGCACGCCGAGCCCGAGGAACGACAGCCCGGCGAACGCGAGCAGCGCGGACCCCGCGGCCACGGTGGCGTTGACGATGAGCGGTTCGCCGATGTTCGGCAGGATGTGCCGGAACAGGATGCGGAACCGGGAGACGCCGGCGACCTGGGCCGCCGCGATGAAGTCACGTCCGGCGATCGCGGCGGAGAGGGTCTGGGTCAGACGCGCGAACTGCGGTGCCATGGCCAGTCCGATCGCGAGCACGGATCCGGTGGTGCCGACGCCGAAGATCACGGCGAAGAAGAGCGCGAGCAGGAGTCCGGGGAAGGCGACGGCGATGTTCACGAAACCGGCGATCGGGCGTCCGGCCCACCGCGGGAGGACCGAGGGGGCCATGCCGAGCAGCGATCCGGCGATCACGCCGATGAGGACGGCGATCACGGCGAGGACCACGGAGAGGCGGGTGGCCACCAGCACCCGCGCCAGCACGTCTCGACCGAGGGTGTCGGTGCCCAGCAGGTGGGCGGCGCTGGGGCCCTGGGTGACGGCGGTCGGGTCGACCTGCTCGGCCTGCGGGCCCCAGATGACGGGCCCGAGGATCGCGGTGAGCGCGACGAGGACCATGAGGACGAGCGCGGTGGCCCCGAGCGGGGACCGGACGATCGCCGACCAGGCGTTGCGGGTGGGCGCCATCATGCCTCCCTGATGGTGGAGCGCGGATCGAGGAGGGCGAGGACCACGTCGATGACGAGGTTCACCAGGAGCACGCCGATGCCGTAGACGAGCACGATGCCCTGCACGACCGAGTAGTCCTTGGTGAGGATGGACTGCACGATCATGGTGCCGAGCCCCGGCCAGGCGAAGACGTTCTCCACGAGGACGGTGCCGGCGACCATGCCCGTCAGCAGCAGGCCGGTGAGGGTGAGGGTGGCGGTCATGGCGTTGGGGACCGCGTGCCGGGAGTAGATGCGGCGCGGGGCGAGCCGCTTGGCGCGGGCGGTGCGGATGAAGTCCTGCCCGAGCACCGAGAGCACCTCGACCCGGATGATGCGGGAGAACACGGCGATCGGCCCGATCGCGAGGGCCAGCACCGGGAGCACGAGGGCGAACGGCGCGGTGTTGCCGGCGACCGGGAACCATCCGAGGGAGACGGCGAAGACATAGACGAGGCCGACCGCGAGCAGGAACTCGGGGATCGCGGCGAGGATCACCGTGATCGTGGCGAAACCCAGCTCCAGGCCGCGGCGCCGGCCGCCGCGGGTGGCCACGGCCATCGTGACCCCGAGCGGCACCGAGATCAGCAGCACCAGGAGCACCGCGAGGAGCGCGAGCTGGAGCGTGGCGGGGAGCCGGGTCGCGATGAGCTCGGAGACCGGCTGGCTCGTGATCATCGAGGTGCCCATATCGCCCGTGAACAGTCCGCCGATGTAACGCACGTACTGCACGAGCAGCGGCTGGTCGAGACCGAGGGCCGCCCGGCGGGACTCGACGAGCTCGGCCGGGGCGTTCATCCCCAAGGCCGCCCGCACCGGGTCGCCGGGGACGAGATGGATCATCAGGAAGGCCGCCGTGACCAGCACCCACACCGCGAGGACGAACTGCCCTCCGCGCCGGACCAGGAAGGACACCCAGGGGCTGTCCGACCGGGCGGATCTGATCAGGATCGCCTGCGTGGCGGTGGTGCTGGCCATCGGCTGCCTCCGTTACTCGAACATCCGGATCGACGTCGGGTCGATGCCGTCGCCCTCGGTGAACTCCGCCTTGTGGGCGAAGGTCGAGCGCAGGATGTTCGCATAGGGCACCACGCTGGTCGTCTCGAAGAGGGCGACCTCGGCCGCGCTCCAGTCGTCGCAGCCGTCGGTGCCGGCCTTCTCCGACGCGGCGGTGACCGCGGCGGTGTAGTCGGGGTTGTCGATGCCGGCGAAGTTCGTGCCGTTCGGCGGGGTGGGCCCGGAGTAGAACGGCACGAGCATGCTCGGCAGGGACACCGTCAGCGGGGCGGCGGAGATGTCCCAGTCGCCCGTCGAGAACAGCACCTCGCTCAGCGTGGGCGAGTCGACCGCGGTGACGGAGATGTCGACTCCGAGGTCCTTCCAGGCCGACTGGGCGAGCTCCGCCGCCGCGTTGCCGGCGTCGCCCAGCTGCGAGGAGTAGATCATCTTCAGCGTGAGCGGCTCCCCGTCCTTGGCGCGGACGCCATCGGGGCCGGCGGTCCACCCTGCCTCGTCCAGAGCCGCGGCCGCGGCGTCGACGTCCGTCGCCGGCAGGTGCCCGGAGACGGTGTCGGCGCGGCACGGGTTGGGCGAGACCGTGACGAGCCCGGTCGGCACGGTGGCCTTGCCGCTGCCGATGACCTGTCGCAGCTGCTCCAGATCGACGGCCTGCATGAGCGCCTCGCGGACGGCCGGGTCGGCGGTCGGTCGACCGTCGGCCTGGTTGAACGTGAAGGAGCCGCCGGGCGTCTGGACATCGGTGTGGAAGAGTCCGGCCTCCTCCATGCGCGTGCTGTCCGGGCCGATCACCAGAGCCGCGTTGACCTCGCCGGAGAGGAGGAGGTTGGCGGCGGTCGTCTCGTTCGGGATCACCCGGAAGACCACGGTGTCCGGCAGGCCCTTCTGCTCCGGATCCCAGTCGCCGGGGCCCCAGGTGAAGTCGTCGCGACGCGTGAGCGTGTACTGGCTGTTGGGGACGATCTCGGTCATCGTGAACATGCCGGTCGAGCCTTCGCCCTTGGCCAGCGCATCCGGGTCGTCGATCACGGTGCCGCACACGATCGAGATGCTGCCCACGTTCTCCAGAAGGAACGAGTCGGGGCGGCCGCTGGTGACGGTGACCGTGCCGGCGGCGTCGTCTCCGACGGCCGAGGTGCCGGGCTGCACCTGGAGGCCGATGAGGGGAGAGCCGTTCGCGGGGTCGCCGATGTGGGTGATGTTCGCGGCCACGTCGGTCGCGGTGAGCGGCGTGCCGTCCTCGCAGGTGACGCCGTCGCGCAAGGTGAAGGTCGCCGTGGTGGTGTCGGACTCCCAGTCCTCGGCGAGACCCGCCACGATGCTGCCGTCCTCGAGGACCTCCACGAGACGGGCGTACAGGAATCGGTCGACGGAGCGGGCGACGGACATCACGGTCACGAACGGATCCAGGCTTCCGGGATCGGTCGAGATCACCGAGGTGAACGTCTTGCCGTCGGCAAGGACGCCCTCCCCGGCGTCGCCGGGAGCGGCGCCGCCGGCGCACGATGTCAGGGCGAGCGCCGTGGCGCCGAGCAGGGCGAGCAGCGGGGTACGGGAACGCATCAGGAGCCTCCAGCGGTGTTCGGGCGGTGCGGGTCGGGTCGTGCGGATCGGTGGTGCGAGGGGGTGGTACGGGGGTGGTGCGGTTCAGGAGCCGTGGATCGGGCTCGGGGTCGCCGCGCGCAGGTGCTCGACGGCGGCGTACGCGGCGGCGCCGATGGACGCGTCGACGCGCGGCTGCCGGTCGGCGAGCGAGGCCGCGCGGGTGAACACGGCGACGGCGTACTGCCGACCGTCCGGGTAGGTCACCACCCCGGCCTCGTTGCGCCAGGTGGGCAGCGTCCCGGTCTTCGCTGCGATCTGCACGCCGGAGGGGAAGGCGGACGAGAGCCGGTGCGGCCAGATCTGTCTGGCCATGATGTCGCGCGCCTGCCGGCAGGCCGTCGCGGGGGCGGCGCGGTCGCTCCACAGGGAGTCGAGCAGCGTCGTGACCTCGCGGGGGGTCGAGCGCGTGGTCCGCTCCGGATCGAGCGCGTCGAGGGCGAGCACCTGGTCCGCCGACGCACCGCCCAGCAGAGCGTCCAGGGCGCTGTCCGCGGTGCCGCCGAGACCGGAGACGACGGAGGCGAACAGGTCCTCGCAGCAGCCGATGAGGTGCGTGCGGTGCAGGCCGAGATCGGTGATCACCCTGTCCACGGCCGCGGCGCCGAGGCGGTGGTAGAGGACGTCGGTGGCGGCGTTGTCGCTCATCGACATCATGTTCAGAGCGAGGTCGCGCCAGCTCACCTCGGTGTCGTCGGCGAATCCGGCCGTGCCGACACCGCCGATGCGGTAGCGGGCGGTGACGGTGGTGCGCTCTCGCCCGTCGAGCTCGCCCGCCTCGACCGCACGGACGAACGCCGTCAGCACGAGGATCTTGAACACCGATGCGAGCACGACCGGCTCGTCGGCGCCGATCGCGACCTCCGGTCCGTCGTCGACGCCGATCTCCCGCGCGTGCAGGAAGCCGACGGCGCCGGCATCGCCGAAAATCTCCGAGATCCCGGGAGCTGTCGTCGCCGCGATCGTCATGCGTCCACCCGACGGTCGGCCCGGCCCGTGTGCAGGTACAGTGCGCGACCCGTGCCGTCGTCGCCCACGAAGGCGTGCGGCATGCGGATGCCGTTCTGTGCCTCGCGGGGAAGGAGGGTGTCGCCCGCCCAGCCGACGAGCTCCACCGGTTCGGGGGCCGGACCCAGCTCCGCGAAGATGCCCTTCATGGTGCGCTCGAGCCACACGCGACCGTCGTCGTCGACGCGCACGGTCGAGTCGGAGACCGAGGACGAATAGGTCCCGAGGATCCGGTCCAGGTCGACCTCCACGGGGGAGTCCGGGAGGGAGGGCAGCGCCGGCATGCGCACGCCGGCGAGAGCGGCGAGGACCCGCGAGGTGATCGCGTGGTAGACGTCGACGGCGTGTCCGCCGTTGGTGAGCACGGCGACGGCGACACCCGCGCCCGGCACCATGCGGAGGAACGCGTTCTGGCCGATCGTGCCGCCGTCGTGGCCGATGACGGGCCCGCCTGCCCAGTCGAAGAGCTCCCAGCCGAGGCCCCAGGCGTCGCCCATCAGCCCGAGGTCCGGCAGCTCGACCTGACGTTCCTGCATGGCCTGCACGCTCTCCGTCGAGAGCACACGGGTGCCGTCCGCGGCGACGCCGCCGTCCAGATGCATCCGGGCGTACGTCACGAGGTCGCGCGCCGTCATCGCGAGCATCGATCCGGCAGGGGCGTTGGAGCGCACGAGGCTCCACACGGGTGCCGGGACCGGCTCGTTGCCGTCCTCGGACGGGAGATGACCGAGTGCGGCGCGGAACATGATCGCCTCCGCCGCGGAGGTGGCGAGATGGGTGAGCCCGAGCGGTGTCGCCAGATGCGTGCGCAACGCCTGGTCGAAGGACGTCCCGCGCAGCACCTCGACGATCCGGCCGAGCACCACGAAGGCGGCGTTGTTGTACGAGAAGCGCTCGCCGGGTGCGAACAGCTGCGGGGCATCCGCGATCGTGGCGAGGTACTTCTCCACGGCGTCGTCGCCCACCCCGGTGTCGTTGAACAGGTCGCCCTCGAATCCGCTCACATGGCTGAGGAGCTGGCGCGGCGTGATGGCGCTCGCCGCGGCCTCGTCGGCGATCGCGAACGCCGGGACGACATCGCGCACCGGCGCATCGAGGTCCAGCAGACCCTCGTCGACGAGCTGCATGATGAGCGTCGCCGTCCAGGTCTTGGTGATGGACCCGATCTGGAAGACCGAGTCCTCGTCGGCTTCGACCCCGGTGTTGCGGTTCAGGATGCCGGCGGCGGCGGTGACGATCTCGCCGTCGGACAGGACCGCGACGGATGCCGCGGGGACGTGCGCGTCGGCGAGCAGCGCGGGCAGGTTCTCCCGCACCCAGCTGCCGATTTCGTTCAGTTCGGACACGTGCGCTCCTCTTCGTCGAGTCGGCCGTCGCCACAGAGGGGGACGGCGATGCGCCGAGACTATTGGCGGGCTCCGGTTCGTCGTTGGTGCCCGGCGACGAGATGTGCGCCGCCCTTGGTGCCGCCGGACGAAGAGCTCGGCGCTCGAGGCGTCAGGCGTCGCCGCGCACGGCACGTCCCGGCAGGGCGTCGGGCACGATGTCGCCGTCCCGCACCACCGCCGTGCCGTGCACGAGCAGGTGCCGGACGCCCCGTGACGGGCGGGTCGGGTCGGCGTAGCTGGCGCGATCGGTCACGGCGTCCGGGTCGAGGATCACCAGGTCGGCGTCGGCGCCCACGCCCAGGTGGCCCTTCCGTCGCATCCCGGAGGCGACCTCGTCCAGCACGCGGGCGGGGAGGGTGGAGCAGCGGCGGAAGGCCTCCAGCCAGCTCCACTCCCCGCTCTCCCGCACCATCAGGCGCAGCGACTTGAGGAACGTGCCGGCGGTGCGCGGATGCGTGTGCCCACCGGGCGGGAGCGGCCACTCCCGCTGCTCGTACACGGAGGAGCCGTCGGGCTGCGTCCACGACACCGGCATGGCGTCGCTCGCGACGATCGCGTCCGGGTAGGCCAGCGCGCGGTGGAGGTGGGCGCGGTCGAAGGGGTCCGCCTCGTCGAGGAAGGTGACGATGCAGGTGGCGCCGGGATCGGAGGCGCGGAGCTCGCGCAGCCGGGTCTCGTCGGCGATCCGCTCGCCCGTCTCCACGAGGAGGAGCGACTGCGGCGTGATGCCGAGGCCGGGGAGCTTCTCCGGCGCGAGGAAGAACGCCCCGATGGCGGTGCTCCCCGCGCCGTACGGATAGGCCTCGACGGTCACCCGGGAGCCGGCGGCCCGACTGCGGTCGAGGAGCGCGAGCACCCGGTCGACGTGGCGGAGCGAGGTGCTGTTCACGTGGCAGTGGTGCATGGCGGCCCCGGTCTCGCCCGCAGCCCGGACGAGCTCCTCCGACCCGTCGATCGGGGTCCGCGGATCGGCCTCGATCAGTTCGCGGACATGGGTGAAGGTCGGGGCGTGTGCGGCGGCGGCGATCCGGGCGAGGGCCAGGTACTCGTCTGGGTCGGATCGCGGGGCGTAGCCCATCAGCACGCCGATGCCGAGAGCTCCGGCGGACAGCTCGTCCTCCAGGAGGTGCAGCCAGCGGCGACGCTCGACGGGAGAGGAGGACCGCTGCCACTCGCTCAGGCCGAGCAGGTCCATCGACGCGGTGAAGTCGGCGACCGGCACGCGGCCGAGGTGAGCGAGGGCTCGAGCCTGCGCCCAGGAGGCGGAGAACCCGTAGTTCAGGGGACGTCCGTCCGCGGCGGCGCGCGCGAAGGCCTCCGCGATCGGCATGAGTCCGGCTTCGAGGTCGAGTGCGGTGGTCACTCCGTCCATCGCCTGGAGCCGCTGACCGGCGATCGAGTGCACGTGGCTGTGCAGGTCGACGAAGCCGGGACCGACGATCGCCCCGTCCGCCTCGATCACGTCGGCGCCGCCGGGCGCGGCGAGATCCCGCCCGATGGCCCGCACACGCCCGTCGGCGATCAGCAGGTCGGCGACCCGGTCCGTCTCGGTCATCGGGTCGATCACGCGCCCGCCGCGCACCAGGGTGTCCACCCCGACACCCTCGCACGCTCCGTGCCGCGCGTCCCGTGCGGTCGGACGAAACCGGGGCGTGCATCCGGTGCGCTCCCACGAACTCCGGTGCGCCGTCGAGGTGCACGGGGCATCACCGGCAGACATAATGAAGTAGTCATGTGACCGTGCACACGCGAGGAGGCTGGATGTCCACCTCCTCCGAGCGTGCCCGTATGCCGAGCATCCGAGACGTCGCCCGTCTCGCCGGCGTCTCACATCAGACCGTCTCCCGGGTGCTCAACGATCACCCCAGCATCCGCCCGGAGACCAAGGCGAAGGTGCTCGACGCGATCGCCGTGCTCGACTACCGTCCCAATCTCGCGGCGCGCGCGCTCGTGACGAGCAAGTCGAACATGCTCGGCATCCTCTCGGCGACGATCGGGGAGTTCGGGCCGACGTCGTCGATCGCCGGCATCGAGGACGCGGCGCGCGAGGAGGGGTACTCGGTCTCCACGCTCAACCTCCCCGCGACCACGCCGGAGGCGATCGGCAACGCCGTGCGCCAGCTCGAGCGCGAGCAGGTGGACGGCATCGTCGTGCTCGCCCCGCAGGTGCGCGTCTTCCATGTCCTGCGCGGCATGAACGTCACCATGCCCTTCGTGACCCTGCAGACCGCCTCGGGGTCGGACGGCGTCAGCCTCTCCGCCGACCAGGTGGCGGGGGCGAAGGCGGCGACCGAACACCTGATCGCGCTGGGGCACAGCGACATCCTCCATCTCGCCGGGCCGCAGGATTGGATCGAGGCGGAGTCCCGGATGCGCGGGTATCTGGATGCGCTCCGCGACGCCGACCTGCCCACGTTCCCGCCGATCCGCGGGGACTGGACGGCCGACTTCGGCTACTTCGCCGGCAAGGAGCTCTCGCTGCGGCGCGACTTCACGGCGGTGTTCGCGGCCAACGACCTCATGGCCATCGGGCTGCTGCACGGGTTCCGCGACGCCGGGGTGCGCGTGCCGCACGACGTGAGCGTGATCGGGTTCGACGACATCCCGGTCGCGGCGCATGTGGCGCCGACGCTGAGCACGGTGCACCAGGACTTCCCCGAGCTCGGCCGACGTGCCGTGCGCATCCTCCTCGCCGAGATCCGGGGCGAGAAGGCCCCCGCGTTCGGCCCGCTGCAGACCCTCCTGCGGGCGCGCGAATCCGCTGCATCACGGTAGCGACACGAAAACACGCCGCGGACTTGACACCGCTCCCGCGGAAGACGACGATATACCGATGTGAACGGTCACATCGAAGGTGACCGCACGTCGCGAGGAAGATCCGTGAGCACCACAGCAACGTTGCCGACCGTGTCAGGCCCGATCCTGGAGATGCGCCGCATCACCAAGGAGTTCCCGGGAGTCAAGGCGCTCGCCGACGTCTCGATCACCGTCCGCGCCGGCGAGATCCACGCGATCTGCGGCGAGAACGGCGCCGGGAAGTCGACGCTGATGAAGGTCCTCTCGGGGGTGTACCCCTACGGCACGTACGACGGCGAGATCCTCCTGTACGGCCAGGAGCAGCGCTTCAAGGACATCGCGGCCAGCGAGCAGGCGGGCATCGTCATCATCCACCAGGAGCTCGCGCTCATCCCCGAGCTGTCCGTCACCGAGAACATCTTCCTCGGCAACGAGATCCGCCGCTTCGGGCGCATCGACTGGCAGGCGCAGAAGGAGCGCACGATCGAGCTGCTCGCCCGCGTCGGCCTGGACGAGGACCCGGACGTGCCGATCAAGACCCTCGGCGTCGGCAAGCAGCAGCTCATCGAGATCGCCAAGGCGCTGAACAAGGACGTCAAGCTGCTCATCCTCGACGAGCCCACCGCCGCGCTCAACGAGAACGACTCGCAGCACCTCCTCGACCTGATCCTCGGGCTCAAGGCCAAGGGCATCGCGTCGATCATGATCAGCCACAAGCTCAACGAGATCGAGCAGATCGCCGACGAGATCACGATCATCCGCGACGGCCGCACGGTGGAGACGCTGGACATCTCCCGCGGCGAGATCAATGAGGACCGCATCATCCGCGGCATGGTCGGCCGGTCGCTGGAGAGCCGCTACCCGGACCGCACGCCGGAGATCGGCGAGGTGTTCTTCGAGGTCAAGGACTGGTGGGTGCAGCACCCGACCGTCCCGGAGCGCATGGTCGTGAAGGGGTCGAGCATCGACGTCCGCCGCGGCGAGGTGGTGGGTATCGCCGGCCTCATGGGCGCCGGCCGCACCGAGCTGGCGATGAGCATCTTCGGCCGCTCCTACGGCACGTTCCTCTCCGGCACGCTCGTCAAGGACGGCCAGGAGATCGAGCTCCCCGACGTCGCCGCCGCGATCAAGCACGGCCTCGCGTACGTGAGCGAGGACCGCAAGGTGCTCGGGCTCAACCTGCTCGACACCATCAAGCGGTCCATCGTCGCGGCGAAGCTCTCCAAGATCGCGCACAACGGCGTCGTCGACTCCCGCGAGGAGTTCTCGGTGGCGGAGCGCTACCGCAAGGCGCTGCGCATCAAGACCCCGTCGGTCGAGGAGGGCGTCGGCAAGCTCTCCGGAGGCAACCAGCAGAAGGTCGTGCTGGCGAAGTGGATGTTCACGGACCCCGACCTGCTGATCCTCGACGAGCCCACCCGCGGCATCGACGTCGGCGCCAAGTACGAGATCTACGCGATCATCAACGAGCTCGCCGCGCAGGGCAAGGGCGTGATCGTGATCTCCAGCGAGCTGCCCGAGCTGCTCGGCATCTCCGACCGCATCTACACCGTGTTCGAAGGCCGGGTCACCGACTGCATCCCGGCCGACCAGGCGACCCCCGAAGACCTCATGCGCAGCATGACCTCCGCGACCCAGAAAGCATCCGCATGACCACCGACTCGACCACCGCGAAGCGCGGCTTCCACTTCAAGGACATCACGAAGATGTTCGGGGGAGGGCAGTCGACCCTCCGTCAGTTCGGCATCCTCGGCAGCCTCGTCGTCATCCTCGTCGTCTTCCAGGTGCTGACGTGGATCTTCAAGGGCACCGGCCTCACGCTGTCCTCCGGCAACCTGATCAACGTCGTCAACCAGTACTCGTACATCCTGATCCTGGCGATCGGCATGGTGATGGTCATCATCATGGGGCACATCGACCTCTCGGTCGGATCCGTCGCCGCGTTCACGGGCATCGTCGTGGCGAAGGCCATGCAGGACTGGAACCTCCCCTGGCCGCTGGGCATCCTCCTCGGTCTCGGTGTCGGCGTGCTCGTCGGCGCCTGGCAGGGGTTCTGGGTCGCCTACGTCGGGGTGCCGGCGTTCATCGTGACGCTGGCCGGCATGCTGTTCTTCCGCGGTGCGAACCAGGCGGTGGGCGACTCGCAGTCGGTGCCCGTGCCGGAGGGCTTCAAGATCATCGGCGCCGGCTACCTGCCGGAGATCGCCCTGCCGCTTCCGTTCAACATCCCGACCATGCTGCTGGCGCTCGCCGGCGTCGCATGGATCGTGTTCTGGGAGATCCGCACCCGGCGCATCCAGCGCAAGATGGGCTCCGACATGGCGCCGCTGTGGGTGAGCGTGACGAAGGTCGTCCTCATCTCGGCCGTCATCCTCGTCGCCGGCTGGCTGTTCGCCACCGGGCGCGAGGGCACGAGCTTCCCGATCTCGGGCGTCATCCTCCTCGCTCTCGTCATCCTCTACTCGTTCATCACGAACAACACCGTCTTCGGCCGTCACATCTACGCGGTCGGCGGCAACCGCCAGGCGGCGCGCCTCTCGGGCGTGAAGGACCGCTGGGTCGACTTCTTCGTGATGATGAACATGTCGGTCCTGGCCTCGCTCGCCGGCATGATCTACGTCGCCAGGGCGACCGCCTCGGGTCCGCAGGACGGCAACGGGTGGGAGCTCGACGCGATCGCCTCCGTCTTCATCGGCGGCGCGGCCGTCTCCGGCGGCATCGGCACGGTGATCGGGTCGATCATCGGTGGTCTCGTGATGGCGTTCCTGAACAACGGACTCGCGCTGCTCGGCGCCGGTGCCGACGTCGTCTCGATGATCAAGGGCCTCGTGCTCCTCTTCGCCGTCGGCGTCGACGTGTGGAACAAGCAGCAGGGCCGTCCGTCGATCATCGGGTTCCTCACGCGCCGTCTCGGCCGCAAGCAGGATCCGGCCACCGACACGTTCGATCCCACGAAGACGAACTACCCCACCAGTCAGAAGTACGAAGCCCCCGCCGTCGAGGAGACGCGCGGAAAGTAAGGGCCGCGTCGCGCAACGCAGGCGCGACGGGACCTGCACACACCAGAGAAAGAGATCACATGAAGAAGATCCTTCTGTCGGCGACAGCGCTCGTCGTCGCGGGCGCATTCGCCCTCACCGGCTGCTCCTCGGAGCGCGGCGGTGACTCGGGTTCGGGGTCGGGCGATGAGGCCGCCTCGGGCTTCGACGCCGGCTCCACGATCGGTGTCGCGCTGCCGGACAAGACCTCGGAGAACTGGGTCCTGGCCGGTCAGCTGTTCACCGACGGTCTCGAAGAGGCCGGCTTCAAGGCGGACGTGCAGTACGCGCCCGCCAGCAACACGGTCGCCGAGCAGCAGAACCAGATCCAGGCGATGGTCACCGGTGGCGCCAAGGTCATCATCATCGGCGCCAAGGACGGCAAGCAGCTCACCACCCAGGTGGAGGCCGCGCGCGACGCCGGTGTCGCGGTCATCGCCTACGACCGTCTCATCGAGAACACCGACGCCGTGGACTACTACGTCGCCTTCGACAACTTCGAGGTCGGCAAGCTCCAGGGCCAGGCGCTGCTCGACGGCCTCGCCGAGCGCGCGGGTCACGAGGCGCCGTACAACATCGAGCTGTTCTCGGGCTCGCCGGACGACGCCAACTCGGCGGTGTTCTTCAACGGGGCGATGGAGGTGCTGCAGCCGAAGATCGACGACGGCACGCTGAACGTCGTCTCCGGGCAGACCGAGATCTCCCAGACGGCGACCGAGGGCTGGAAGCCGGAGAACGCGCAGCGTCGCATGGACTCGATCCTCACGTCGAGCTACGGCTCGGAGACGCTCGACGGCGTCCTGTCCCCGAACGACACCCTCGCCCGCGCCATCATCACCTCGGCGCAGCAGGCCGGCAAGCCCGTCCCGGTGGTCACCGGACAGGACTCCGAGGTCGAGTCGGTGAAGTCGATCATGGAGGGCGTCCAGTACTCCACGATCAACAAGGACACCGCGCTGCTCGTGGAGCAGGCCATCAAGATGGTCGGTCAGCTCCAGAAGGGCGACGAGGTCGACGTCAACGACACCGACCAGTACGACAACGGCAAGA
This sequence comes from Microbacterium sp. K36, assembly GCF_004794355.1. Classification (NCBI taxonomy): domain Bacteria; kingdom Bacillati; phylum Actinomycetota; class Actinomycetes; order Micrococcales; family Microbacteriaceae; genus Microbacterium; species Microbacterium sp. K36. The sequence continues at coordinate 45,634 of NZ_SSDN01000068.1, forward strand.
AGGTCGTCCCGGCCTACCTCCTGCCGCCGGTCATCGTGACCAAGGAGAACGCGGCCGAGGCGTACGCCAACGTCCCGAGCCTCCTCGAGATCGTGAAGTCGTACGAGTAAGGACGAGTGAGACCGTCCCCGTTCCCCGCGAACGACGGACAACGCAACGACGAGCCGTCCGGACCTTCGGGTCCGGGCGGCTCGTCGCCGTTGCGGCGCGTCCCCGTCCTGTCTTCAGTCGACCGGCCCCCATCGCCGCGTCGCCAGGGCGAGGAGGAGCGCCGCCATCGTCAGGGCGGCCGCGAGCGCGACGGGGGAGAGCGGACCCGCTCCGCTCGCGAGGATCCACGCTCCCGACGGCGGCCCGATCACGGCGCCGATGTTCAAGGCCGCGGTGGCGTAGGACCCTCCCATCGTCGGGGCGCCGGACGCGGCGTTCAGCACGCGGGCGATCAGCGTGCTGCCGACCGCGAAAGGTCCCCGCGTTCACCAGCGCTGCCAGGCTCATCGCGACGGCGAGACGCGGTGTCACCAGAAGCGCGAGCTCCGTGCGCAGAGACGGCGCGGGCCCGGGGAACGGTGTCGGAGCCGGCGCCGTCCCTGGCGCCGACCGGGGTCGGACGTGCGCCGTGCCCCGGATCGTCGTCGGCACGCCGCGGAGGATTCCGAGCAGTGCGGGGAGACAGAGGAGTGCGACGGCGGCGAAGGGGGCGCGCCAGCTCAGCGCGGCGCCGAGCACCGCCCCCGCCGGGACGCCGACCACGGTGGCGATCGTCGTGCCGGAGAGCAGCACCGCGAGAGTGCGGCCGGTGCGTTCGGCGGGGACGAGGAGAGCGACCGTGCGGAGTGCGACGGCGAGGAAGCCGGCGTTCGCGAGGGCGCTGAGCACGCGCGTCACGAGCAGGAGCTCGAATGCGGAAGCAGCCGCGCCGACGACGTGGCATACGGCGAAGAGCGTGAGGCAGGCGATGAGCGTGCGACGTGGGGGCCAGCCGCGCGCGAAGGCGGCCAGGGCGGGGGCGCCCACGACCATGCCGACGGCGAAGCCCGAGGTGAGAAGCCCGGCCGTGCCGACCGGGACGTCGAGGTCGTCCGCGATCGCGGGGAGGAGTCCCGCGAGCATGAACTCTGAGGTGCCCATGACGAAGACTGACAGGGCAAGGGCATAGAGGGGAGAGGCATCGAGTGCTCCGAGGTGAGAGGGAAGAGGAATGCTTCTCGTCACCACGGTCAGCGCCCGGGTCACCGGCGCGCGCCCGTCGAAAGGGCGGACGAAGGGATCAGCGGTTCACGGGGCTGACGGTGTGACCGGCAGCCCCCGACCTGTCTGATTCGGGACTCGACATGCCCTCCACCCTACGGCTGACCGGTGTGCCTGCGTGAACGTCGTGCCTGCGGGATCAGTCGGAGCCGGCCCGCGCGCCGACGACAGACCACGGAGGTTCCTCGGCGAAGGTCACGGTGTGCGGAGGCGGCGGTCGGTCGATGTAGGTCCGGCCGGTGGGACTCGTCCACTCCAGAACGCCGCCCCGCCCCTGCTCGACGTGCCACGGGGAGTGGTGTTTGAGCATGTGATGTCGTCGGCAGAAGGTCGCGAGGTTGTCGTGCACGGTCTCGCCGCCGAGCGCCGCATCGTGATTGTGATCGAGGTCGCACTTCCGCGGCGCGAGGCCGCAGCCGGGGAAGCGGCAGCGTTGATCGCGGGCCCGCAGGTGTCGGCGGAGGTCTTCGCTCGGGCGATACCGGTCGACGGCCAGCAGCGCCCCGCTGATCGGGTGGGTGAGCACCCGATCCCATCCGCTGGCGGCACCGGCCAGTCGGCGGGCCGTGGCCGGATCGATCGGGATCATCCCGTCCAGCTCGGCGGCGAGGATCGGAGTGCCGTCCATCGTCCCTCCCTGCTCGCCGTGCATCAGCTCGCCGTGCATCAACGTCAGCACCGGCACGGTGACCTCGACGCGCGCACGAAGCTCGGAGAGCAGTCCTTCCTCCGAGTCATGCCCCGCCGGAGCGCCTGTCAGGACGAGATCGGCGAGCAGGTCTGTGCGCAGCTGATCGACCGTCCTGTCGTCGAGGATGCTCTCCTCCGCCTCCGGGCACCGCGCCCGCACGTTCTCCTCCCGCACGGCATGCGCCATCTGGGAGAGCCGGTCGTACATCCCGTGCACGAGGGCCGCAGGGCCGCGGGCGCCGAGCTCGGCCATGCCGTCCTCGAGATCGGTCACCCAGACGCGGCGCAGCTCCCTGGCGTCACGATGTCGCTCGACGAGGGGCCGCTCCTGGAACCGGTCGGCCAGTCGGCGCACGAGTCGGCGTATCCGGTTCGGAGATTCCGCAGCGGCCACCTCGATCGCCTCCGCCGCGAAACGCGAACGATCGTCGGTGTCGTCGAGGTGCGCCCCCGCCTCCACGATCACGCGTGCGTGTGCGGCGCTGACGCGCCCGGCGCCCTGGGCCTCCCAGACGGCGGGGAACCGTTCGACCAGCCAGGACGCATCGGACATCCGCCGCTCGATGGTGCGGTCGCTGACGCGCTGTGCGGCCCCGATCTCCGCGGCGACGGTGCGGATCGCCATGTCTGCGCCATCCGGATGACGCGCCTGTCGGGCGATGTCGACCGCCAGCCGCCCCGCCATCGCGAGCAGTCCGTCGCGGGCCGCCTGCATGCTGCTCAGCGTCTTCTCCGCCGCTTCCAGCCCCTCCACCAGATCGGCGAGAATCGCCATCTGGGAGTCGGTCGCGTCGAGCAGTGCGGGCATGACGTCAGTCCATCACCGACCACCGACATTCGAACGAAGATTCGAAGGAATCTGGCCGAAAGTCGTATCACGAAAGGATAACGACCGTGGTTGACTGGCTCCGTGCTCCTGAACGTCATCGAAGCCGGGGAGGGCGACCGCGTCGCCGTGCTGCTGCACGGCATGATGGGGTCCGCCGAGAGCTGGCACCGCGTGGTCCCGCTGCTCGTGGAACGCGGCTTCCGCGTGCTCGCGCTCGATCTGCCCGGCCACGGCCTCTCGCCGCGTGATCCGGAGCTCACGATCGAGACGGCGGCCGACGCCGTCGTCGCCACGCTCGCGCAGACAGCTGTCCTTCCGGGGGCAGGGTCCGCCGCGGGGGACGGGGCCGCCGCCCCGCCCGCCGTCGCCGTCGGGCACTCCTTCGGCGCCACCGTGCTCGCCGCCGCCGCGCCTCGCCTCGACCCGGGCCTCGCGGTCTACGTCGACGCACCGCTCGCCCTCCAGGGCGGCCACGATCGTGCCGCCCTCGTGTCGCAGTACGAGCACGACCGCCGCACCCGCATGTCGCCCGCCGAGCTCCGCAAGCTCCGGCCCTTCTACTCCGTCGACGACGCCACGGTCGAGGCGCGGGCGGCCGAGCGCTTCGATCCGCCGACCGCGGCCTCCGTCTCCTGCGGGGAGGACGGTCATTGGACCGCCGCCCCCGGCTCCATCGTCGTCCGCGCGGAACCCAGTGCCTGGGTCACCGACGAGGACGCGCGACGGTTCGAGCACGGCGGCGTGACCGTGCGCAGCATCCCCGGAGCCGCCCACACCGTCTGGTACAGCCACTTCGAGGTCTTCACCGCCGCGTTGCCCGAGCTCTTCGCCCCGTCGCTGGTCTGATCGGGCGACCGCCCGACGCGGCGCGACTACCCTGGAGAGGACATGGCACATCTTCTCGGGGCCGAAGCCCTGCACCTCGAATACCCGACCCGCGTCGTCTTCGACGCCGTGACCCTCGGCATCGAGGAGGGCGACCGCATCGGCATCGTCGGCCGCAACGGCGACGGCAAGTCGAGTCTCCTGGCCATGCTCGCCGGCCGGAAGGAACCGGACTCCGGCCGGGTGACCGTTCGCGGCGGCACCCGCATCGGCGTGCTGGACCAGGCCGACACCCTCCCCGACGACATCACGATCGGGGCCGCCGTCGTCGGCGACATGGCCGAGCACGAATGGGCCGGAGACGCCCGCGTCCGCGACGTGATCGAGGGGCTGCTGACCGATCTTCCCTGGGACGCGCGGATCGGCTCCCTCTCCGGCGGTCAGCGCCGCCGCGTGTCGCTCGCGAAGCTGCTCACCGGGGACTGGGACGTCATCGCTCTCGACGAGCCGACCAACCACCTCGACGTCGAGGCGATCACCTGGCTCGCCGGGCACCTCAAGAAGCGCTGGCCCGCGAACGCCGGTGCCCTCCTCGTCGTGACCCACGACCGGTGGTTCCTCGACGAGATCTGCACCGAGACGTGGGAGGTGCACGACCGCATCGTGGAGCCCTTCGAGGGCGGCTATGCGGCGTACATCCTGCAGCGGGTCGAGCGCGACCGCATGGCGGCGGCGACCGAGGCGAAGCGGCAGAACCTCGCCCGCAAGGAGCTCGCCTGGCTGCGCCGCGGTGCCCCGGCCCGCACCAGCAAACCCAAGTTCCGCATCGATGCGGCCAACGAGCTCATCGCCGACGTGCCCGAGATCCGCGACAAGGTCTCGCTGCAGTCGCTCGCCGTCTCGCGGCTGGGCAAGGACGTCGTCGATCTGCTCGATGTGGGGGTGACGTACCCTTCGACAAGCTCAGGGACCCAGACAAGCTCGGGGGCCGGCGGGAAGACCGTGCTCAAGGACGTGGAGTGGCGGATCGCCCCGGGGGAGCGCACGGGCATCCTCGGCGTGAACGGCGCCGGGAAGTCCACGCTCCTGGGGCTCATCTCCGGTACGGTCGAGCCCACCGAGGGGCGGATCAAGCGCGGGAAGACCGTGCAGGTGCGTACGCTCACGCAGCGCCTCGACGAACTCCTGCCCCACTGGAACGACCCCGTGCGCGTGGTCATCTCCGGTCTGCGCACCTCGTACACGCTCGGTGCCGGGTCGAAGGCGCAGGACCTCACGCCAGGACAGCTCCTGGAGCGGCTCGGGTTCTCCTCCGCCCAGCTCTCGACTCCGGTGAAGGATCTCTCCGGCGGCCAGCAGCGCCGGTTGCAGCTGCTGCTCGTGCTGCTCGACCAGCCGAACGTGCTCATCCTCGACGAGCCCACGAACGACATGGACACCGACATGCTCGCCGCGATCGAGGACCTCCTCGACTCCTGGTCGGGCACCCTCCTCGTCGTGAGCCACGACCGGTACTTCCTGGAGCGGGTGACCGATCAGCAGTACGCGATCCTTCCCGGTCCGGACGGCGCGGGGCGCCTGCGCCATCTCCCGGGCGGCGTCGACGAGTACCTTCGTCTGCGGCAGCGCGTCGAGAGCGCCTCGACGACCTCGACGGCGGCATCGGCCCCCGCAGCGAGCGGTCTCGACGGCGCGGCTCTCCGGGCGGCGCAGAAGGAAGCCACCGCCCTCGAGCGTCGCATCCAGAAGCTCACGCAGCAGGTCGACGCGGCCAAGCACGCCCTCGCCGACCACGACCAGTCCGACTATGCGGGCCTCGGCGAGCGGATGAAGGCGATCACGGCGCAGGAGGCCGAGATCGAGGAGCTGGAGCTGCGCTGGTTCGAACTCACGGAGCAGATCGGCTGACGGAGGAATATCCTTCTCCCACGACTGTTGGGAGTAGCGATGGAAGGCCTCGAAGTAACCGTCCTGCTCGGACTCACGATTCTCGTCGGAACCCTGATCGCCCCGCGCGTGCGTCTCGCGCTGCCCCTCGTCCTCGTCATCCTCGGACTGGCGCTGGGATTCATCCCGCCGCTGCGCGAGGTCCAGCTGCCGCCGGAGACCGTGCTGCTGCTGTTCCTGCCGGTGATGCTGTTCTGGGAGAGCCTCACGACATCGCTGCGGTCGATCCGCCGCGACTTCCGCTACATCGTGCCGATGAGCACGCTCCTCGTCGTCGCCTCCGCGTTCGCGGTGGCCGGCATCGGCGTGCTGTTCGGCATGCCCTGGGAGATCGCGCTCATCCTCGGGGCCGCGGTCGCACCGCCCGACGCCACGGCCGTCGCCGCCCTCGGCCGGCTGCTGCCGCGCCGGATGTTCATGAAGCTCAAGGCCGAGAGCCTGACCAACGACGGCACCGCGCTCGTGCTCTACGCCATCGCGGTGTCCCTCGCGCTGGGCGGCCAGGTCACGCCGCTCTCGGTCACCTGGGACGTGCTGGTGTCGTACGTGGGCGGGATCGCCGCGGGGATCGTCGTCGCGGCCCTGGCCACGCTGCTGCTGCGCCGCATCTCCTCCACCATCGTCATCAACGTCACGCTGCTGCTCGTGCCGTTCTCCGCGTTCCTGCTCGCCGAGCTCGTGCACGCGTCGGGGGTGCTCGCCGTGGTCGTGGCCGGACTCATCGTCGCCTGGGTGTCGCCGCGCGTGACGACGGCGGCCTCGCGCCGACAGGCCGACGCGGCCTGGCCGTTCGGCGTCTTCCTGTTGAACGGGGCGCTGTTCGTGCTCATCGGCCTCGAGGTGCAGTTCGTCGCGCACGAGATCTCCGCCGCCGCCATCGGCCGCCTGGTGCTCGTGACGCTCGCCGTGTGGGCCACGCTCTTCGCCGTGCGGTACGTGTTCCAGCTCCTCAACGTGCTGTTCCAGCGCCGCCCGGCCGAACGCCCGCCGCGCGGCGCCCGCTCCCGCGCCCGGCTCGTGTCCACGGTCGCCGGCATGCGCGGCGCGGTGTCGCTGGCGATCGCGCTGTCGGTGCCGACCGGTGTCTCCGCAGGGAGCATGGTGGGCGGGCGTGACGAGATCGTCTTCGTGACCGCCGGGGTGATCTTGCTCAGCCTCCTCGTGCAGGCGCCTCTCCTTCCCGCGCTCGTGCGCTGGGCACGATTCCCGGTCGACCATGCCGAAGACGAGGAGTACGAGCTCGCCGAGCGGGCGATCTCGGGTGCGGCCCTGGCCGCGCTCGACGACCTCGCCGCGGAGCACGGCATCGGCCAGGAGGTGCGCGACCGGGTGCGTGCCGAGGGGTACCAGGCGCTGGAGTTCGCGAACGCCCGGACGCTCGCGCGGGAGCAGGCGCTCATCGACGCCGAGGCCGACGCGCTGGACGAGATGCTCGGCGAGCCCGATCCCTACGGCACCGGGGGAGAGGTGCGCCGTGACGAGGGCGAGGATGCGGGCGACGTGGCAGTGTCGGCAGGGACCGCCCCCGACCCCGAGGCGACGGACGGCACGACGCTGCAGATGATCGCGACCTCCGCCGACGTCGACCTCGCCCAGCGCTCGCCGCTCGTGCGGCACGAGGAGCACACCCGGCTCAAGCTCGCGCTGCTCGACCGCAAGCGCGAGGTGCTGCTCGGGCTCCGCGGCGCCGGCACCGTGGACGACATGGTGGTCCGCCGGATCTCCGCCCGTCTCGACCTGGAGCAGGTGCGTCTGCAGGGAATCGAAGAGTTCGACTGACCGGCCCGCGCGGCTGTGACGCCGTGTGACATCCCGATTCCGCGACAGCGCGCCCTCCTGCCTAACGTTGTCGAGTCCCGCCAGGAAGGAACCCTCATCATGTCCCGCCGCACCACCTCCGCCCTCGCCGCGCTCGCCGTGGTCCCGCTGTTCGTCGCCCTCGCCGGGTGCGCCACCTCGTCCGACGCGGGTTCCGGCGACGGCGGCTCCGAGAACGAGACCGTCAAGATCGGTGTCGTGGGGAAGGGCGACGCGCAGTGGGCGCCCTTCGTCGAGGCCGCCGCCGACGAGGGCATCACGGTCGAGCTCGTCGACTTCGGGTCCTACGAGCAGCCGAACCCGGCGCTGACCGAGGGGGAGATCGACCTCAACCAGTTCCAGCACATCGTGTACCTCGCGGAGTACAACAACGCCTCGGGTTCCGATCTCACGCCCATCGGCTCGACCGCCATCTACCCGCTCGGCCTGTACTCGACGAAGTACGACGACGTCGACGACATCAAGAAGGGCGACACGGTCGCGGTTCCCGACGACGCCTCGAACCAGGCACGCGCGCTCAACGTGCTGCAGCAGGCGGGCCTGCTCGAGCTCAAGAGCGGCGGCACGCCGTACTCCGACCTCGCCGACATCGATGCCGACAAGTCCAAGGTGAAGGTGACGGCCCTCGAGGGTGCGCTCATCCCGACCTCGCTCCCGGACGTCGCGGCCGCGATCATCAACAACGACTTCGTCGAGGACGCCGGACTGACGTTCGACGACGCGATCGCGCAGGACGACCCGGAGGACCCGAACGCCCTCCCGTACGTCAACATCTTCGCCGCGCGTGCGGAGGACGCGGACAACGAGACGTATCAGAAGCTCGTCGAGATCTTCCAGACGAACGAGGATGTGCAGGCGGGGCTGCTCGAGTCCTCCGGCGACACCGCGGTGGCGCTGCGTACCCCGGTCGAGGACCTCGTGGCCTCGCTGGAGAAGGTCCAGAAGGACGCCGAAGAGAAGTAACCGGACGCCGGGGTGTGATCCGCCCCCCGTTCGATGAGGGAGAATCGGGTGGCGCTTCGTGCGCCGCCCGATTCTCCGTTTCCCGAGAACCAGACCGGAGCACCACATGCCGATCGTCACCCTGACGAACGTCTCCAAGACCTACCCCTCCCGCAGCCAGGGCGATCGCGAGATCGTCGCCGTCGACGACGTCACCCTCTCCATCGACAAGGGCGACGTCTTCGGCATCATCGGATACTCCGGTGCGGGGAAGTCGACGCTCGTGCGTCTCATCAACGCGCTCGAGCCGGCCACCCGCGGCACCATCACGGTGGACGGCGTCGACATCACGGCGCTCAAGGAGAGCGAGCTGCGAGCCGTGCGCGGCGGCATCGGGATGATCTTCCAGCAGTTCAACCTGTTCTCGTCGCGCAGCGTCAAGGCCAACATCGCGTATCCGCTCAAGCTCGCCGGCTGGTCGAAGCCGGACATCGAGGCGCGCGTCGCCGAGCTGCTGTCGTTCGTGGGGCTCGCCGACAAGGCGAAGGCGTACCCGGAGCAGCTCTCCGGTGGACAGAAGCAGCGCGTCGGGATCGCCCGCGCGCTCGCCACCAAGCCCGCCATCCTCCTCGCGGATGAAGCGACGAGCGCGCTCGATCCGCAGACCACGCACGAGGTCCTCGATCTGCTCAAGCGCGTCAACGAGGAGCAGGGCGTCACGATCGTCGTCATCACCCACGAGATGGATGTGATCCAGACCATCGCCACCCGCGTCGCCGTCATGGAGAACGGGCGGGTCATCGAGCAGGGCGACGTCTTCGATGTCTTCTCGGCCCCGCGGAATCCGGCGTCTCAGCGGTTCGTCGGCACGGTGGTGAAGGGGGTGCCCTCGCCATCGGAACTCGCGGTGCTGCGGGACCGGCATACCGGACGCCTGGTGACCCTGTCGTTCCGCGACGGCGACTCGTCGCAGGCCCAGGTGTTCCTCGACCTCGCCTCGGCGGGTCTCGACTTCGAGCTCGTCTACGGCGGGATCAACGACATCCGGGGTCGTGCGTTCGGCCACCTCACGCTCGCAATCCGGGGTGACCGCGCGGCGATCGACAGGGCCCTGGCGCGTATCGCGGAGCGTGTCGAAGTCACCGTCATCGCCGGAGAGGAGGGTCGCTGATGGATCGTCTGAACGAACTGTGGCCGGAGTTCTGGCAGGCCGCGCTCGAGACCCTGTACATGACGTCGTTCGCGCTCGTGCTCGGCGGGATCCTCGGGCTGGCGGTGGGCGTCCTGCTGTACGTGACGCGCCCCGGCGGACTGATGCCGAACCGCGTCGTCTCCGGGCTCATCAACTTCGTGGTGAACTTCTTCCGACCGATCCCGTTCGTCATCTTCATGGCGGTGGCGCAGCCGTTCGCGCGCCTGGTCGTCGGCAGCGGCATCGGCACCACCGCCGGAGCCTTCATCATCGGTCTCGCGGCGGCGTTCGCGATCGGCCGCATCGTCGAGCAGCATCTCGTCTCCGTATCGCCGGGCGTGATCGAGGCGGCGCGGGCGATGGGCGCCGGGCCGTGGCGGATCCTCTTCACCGTCGCGATCCCCGAGTCGCTCGGCCCCCTCATCCTCGGTTACACCTTCATCGTCGTCGCGCTCATCGACATGACCGCGATGGCGGGACTCATCGGCGGCGGCGGGCTCGGGGCCTTCGCGCAGATCTACGGTTTCCGGCAGTTCGAGCCGCTCGTGATGTGGGCGGCGATCATCCTCATCGTGGTGTTCGTCCACCTCGTGCAGCTTCTCGGCACCCGGCTCGCGCGGAAGGTCATGCGCCGCTGAGGTTGATCAGCCTGCCGGGGCCTCCTGCAGGCTCCGGCGCGTGGTGAACGTCCGCTCCCGCCCGCTCAGCGGATCGGTGAACCGGAGCTCGCGTGCGAGGAGCTGGAGCGGGCGGGTGAAGTCGTCCGGACGCTCCGGCTGCAGCACGGGGTAGAAGCCGTCGTGCAGGATGCCGAGGCCGAGCGCGGCGAGGTGCACGCGGAGCTGGTGCATCTTCCCGCTGTGCGGACGGAGAAGCGTGTGCACGACGCGGTCGTCGGCGGCGATGACCTCGATGAGCGTCTCGGAGTTCGGCTCGCCGTCCTCGTCCACCTGCACGCACACCTGACCGCGGAGCTTCTCGATGCGGTTGCGGTAGACGAGCGGGAATCGCGACGGATCCCAGTCCGCCGGGCGCGCGGAGACGGCCTCGTAGACCTTCTCCACGCGGCGGTCCTCGAACAGCAGTTGGTAGGCGCCGCGCGTGGCAGGGCGGGCGGAGAACATCAGCAGCCCCGCCGTGGCCCGGTCGAGGCGGTGGATGGGCGTGAGATCAGGGTTGCCGAGGCGGTTGCGCAGCCGGACGAGGGTGGAGTTCTGCAGATACTTGCCGCCCGGCGTGGTGGGGAGGAAGTGCGGCTTGTCCACGACCACCAGGTGCTCGTCCTGGTGCAGGATCTCCTCGGCGAACGGGATCTCCTTCTCGACTGGAGGCTCGCGGTAGTACCAGACGAACTCCTCCGCGCCGAGAGGCGTGTCCCGGGAGAGCGGCCGGCCATCGCGCGCGACGATCTCCCCGCGGTCGAAGCGCACGAGCAGCCGCTCCGGATCGAGGTGGAAGAACCGCTCGACCATGTAGGCGGCGATGGTCGGCCACGCACCCGTCATCGGCACGTGCAGCCGGGTCGCGCCGACCCCGTCGCGCACGGGAAGCGGGGAGGGCATGCCCATGTCTCGGCCTTCGGAGCAGGGGTCGCGGGGCTGCGACCGGGTGCTCCCAGCCTAGGCGACCAGCCGGCAGGGTCCGTGGGCCGGCCGCCACTCCTGCCTCGGTCGCACGATCCCGTTGCGCCTGCACGGCGGTTCTGGGGTTCTCGTCCCTCATCCGGACCCTGGTCGTGCATCCGGAGTGGCGGATACCGGACCACGGGCGGGGGTTCCTGTCTGCGGTTGCACGATCCGGTCGCGCCTGCACGATGGTTTCGGGGTTTTCGTCCCACGTCCGGACCCTGGTCGTGCATCCGGACCGAGGGGACCGAGGGGACGGGAGGCTCGGAAACGGTCCGGGTGTCAGCGGGTTTCGGCGGCGAGCCAGTCGTCGAACGTCGTCGACGCCGTGCGCGCGTCATCGCCGGGGAGCAACACCTCACCCGCGAACTCGATGCCGAGCGCGGCGCCCTTCCACGCGGCGCGCAGCGGAAGGTCGCGGCCCCAGGCGTCGAGAGTGCGGCGCGCCATGTCGACGGCGTCCTCCGTGCGAGGTCCGGCGATGTCGAATGAGCCACCGAGCGCCGGCGACTCCGCTGCGTCGACGAGGGCGACGGCCACGTCCGCCGGCGCGATGGGCTGCAGCAGCAGCGGGGGCACGATACCCTCGTCGTCCTCGATGCTCCACTCGGCGATCATCGCGGGGAAGTCGTGGAACTGCGTCGCCCGCACGATGGTGAACGGCACCACGCCGCGCGTGACCTCTCGCTCCTGGGCGCGCTTGCCCGCATAGTGCGGATTGCCGCGCACGCGATCGAGCGCCGCGATCGAGAGGGCCACGTGGTGGCCGACCCCGGCTTCGTCCTCGGCGGCGAGCAGCGTGCGGCTGAGCGTGGTGAACACCCGCTCGGCCTCGGCGACGTCGGATACCGGCGGATTCGTCGCGTCGACGACCGCATCCACCCCGCGCAGTAAGGCGGCGAGGCCTTCGCCCGTGGTCAGATCGACGCCCTCGCTGCGGCTGAGCGACAGTGCATCATGCCTCCGACGCCGGGCCTCCTCGACGACCAGCCGCCCGATCCGTCCCGTTCCTCCTGCGACCGCGATGCGCATGCCCGCTCCTTCAATCATGGATATTGTGTGTCCACAATAGGGCGGTCCCGATATGATGGGCAAGTGAAACTCCCCGAGACCTCCGAATGGGTGCTGCACACCGTCGCGGTGATCGCTCAGCTCCCCGCGGGGTCGACAGTGTCCGGCGCGCAGCTCGCCGAGCACTTCGGCGTACCGGGGCCGTACCTCTCGAAGCAGCTCGCGAAGCTGGTCCGCGCCGGAATCCTCACTGGAAGCACGGGGCCTCGCGGTGGTTTCCGCCTGGCGAGAGACCCCGAGAACATCAGGGTCCTCGATCTCGTCACCGCCGTCGACGGCGCCGCCGACCCCTACGTCTGCCGTGAGCTCCGTCAGCAGGGGAGAGGAGCCGCCCGTCCGGAGGACTGCACCGCGCCGTGCGGACTCGCCGTCGTGATGCGCCGTGCCCACGAGGCCTGGCGAGCGACTCTGGAGGCGGTGTCGATCGCCGAGGTCGTCGCCACGCTCCCGGACACCGTCCCGGCCAAGAACCGGCGCCTCCTCCTCGGACCCTGACCCACCCGATCGCGCGATCCGTGCCCCGTCGTGTCCTGCGCCGCCTGCACGATCCGGGTCCGGATGCACGACCCGTGTCGGATCCGTCCTGCGCCGCCTGCACGATCCGGGTCCGGATGCACGACCAAATGACCGCTTGCCCCAGGCGGCCGTGCACGGATCGTGCAGGCGGAACAGACCGGACTGGCCGGACGGAACAGACCGGACGGGTCGGACGGAACAGACCTGACGTCCCTGCCTGAACAGGACGGGCCGAACCGAAGAGGACCGGGTCCGGGTCAGGTGTCGAAGCTGAGGCTCAGCTTCCGCAGGAGGGCGGCGAGCCGGTCGCGGTCGGCGCGGGAGAGCGCGCGCAGGAGGTCGGCCTCGGCGTCGACGAGCCGGGTGATCGCGGCGTCCACCCGGACCCGACCGTCGTCGGTCAGAGTCACGAGCACGCTGCGGCCGTCCGCGGGGTCGGCCTCACGGCGCACGAAGCGACGGCCGACGAGACGGTCGATGCGGTTGGTCATGGTGCCGCTCGACACGAGCGTCTGCTGCAGGAGCTGCTTGGGCGAGAGCTGGAACGGGGACCCCGCCCGGCGCAGCGCCGACAACACGTCCCACTCCCACGGCTCGAGGTCGCTCCGGCGGAACACCTCGCGGCGTGCGCGGTCGAGGTGTCGGGAGAGGCGGTCCATGCGGGACAGCACCTCGAGCGGGGAGAAGTCGAGGTCGGGCCGCTGCGTGTTCCACGCGCCGACGATCCGATCGACCTCATCCGCCTCGCTCATCCGTTCATTATCGCGCGCGAGGGCGTCGTGGCCGCGGAGGACGCGGGGAGCAGCATCGTGAGGAACGCGCTGTGCGGGTCGGGGAGGTAGGAGCCGAACGGCGGACCCTCCCGGAAGCCGGCGGCGGTGTACATCCCCCTGGCCGGATCGAAGAAGGGGTCCCGGCCGGTTTCGAGCGAGACGCGACCGATGCCGCGCGCGCCGGCGTCGTCGAGGAGATGACCGAGCATCATCCGCCCATACCCGCGACCGCGGAAGGCGGGATCGGAGCGCATCGACTTCAGTTCCTCGTGCCCGTCCTCGACGACCGCGAGGGCGCCCGTCGCGGCGATCCGTCCGTCAACTCGTCCCGTGAAAAACCGGACGCGAGGAGTCAGCAGCCGGTCGAGCGGAAGCGCATGCTGGCTCTCGGGCGGAGCGGTGCCGTCCATCTCCGCGTGGTGTGCGGCGATGAAGGCCGCGATCTCGGGGGTGGCGACGGTGACACGGTCGATCACGAGGCTCATCGTCCCAGCATCGCAGAGCCGTGTTTCGCGCGGATGACGAGCCCGCTCGGCGTGCGCCTCACGCACAGGAAGACGGGCGAGGACGTGGCAGACTTATCGGGCGGTGCCCCGGGGGCAGCGCGGTCCGCCGTGGTGTAATGGCAGCACGACAGCCTTTGGAGCTGTGAGGTCTAGGTTCGAGTCCTGGCGGCGGAGCATGACTGAGAACAACCTCGCCGTCGTCGTCCTCGCCGCAGGTCAAGGCACGCGCATGAAGTCTCGCCTGCCCAAGGTGCTGCACCGGATCAGCGGGCGGCCTCTCGTCGGACACGTGCTGACGACGGCCACCCGTCTGCACCCGTCGCACATCGAGGTCGTCGTGCGGCACGAGCGCGATCAGGTCGTCTCCGCGCTGCGTGAGGACTACCCGGACGCCGTCTTCATCGACCAGGACGAGGTTCCTGGCACGGGCCGCGCCGTCCAGGTCGCGGTCGACGCGCTGCCCGCAGACTTCGACGGCGACGTGCTCGTACTCTCCGGCGACTGCCCGCTGGCCGATGCCGAGACGCTCTCGACGTTCCTCGCCGAGCACCGTGCCTCCGGAGCGCCGGCGACCCTCATGACCGCTCTCGTCGACGACCCCACCGGCTACGGCCGGGTCATCCGCGATGCCGACGGCACCGTGGACCGCATCGTCGAGCAGAAGGACGCGACGGCGGAGGAGGCGGCGGTCAGCGAGATCAACGCCGGCATGTACGTGTTCCGCGCCGCCACGCTGCGCACCTACCTGCCCAAGATCGGTGTCGACAACGCGCAGGGCGAGATGTACCTCACGGACGTGCCCGGCCTCGTGCGCCGGGACGGCGACCGGGTCGCGGCGTCGATCGTGTCCGACGTCGAGGTCACGTTCGGGGTCAACGACCGCGCCCAGCTCGCCGAGGTCGGCCGTCGCCTGAACGCCCGCATCGTGCGCCGCTGGCAGCTCGAGGGCGTCACCGTCGTCGACCCGGCCACGACGTGGATCGACGACGACGCCACGCTCGCCCCCGACGTCACGATCCTGCCGAACACGCAGATCCTGCGCGCGACGACGATCGCCGCCGGCGCGACGATCGGACCGGACACGACGCTCGTCGACTGCGAGGTGGGGGAGGATGCGGTCGTCCGTCGCACCGACGCGACTCTGGCCGTGATCGGCGCCGAGGCGAACGTCGGCCCGTTCTCCTACCTCCGCGCCGGAACCGTGCTCGGACCGAAGGGCAAGATCGGCGCCTATGTCGAGACGAAGAACGCCGAGATCGGCGAGGGCAGCAAGGTGCCGCACCTGTCGTACGTGGGCGACGCGACGATCGGCCGCGGCGTCAACCTCGGCGCGAGCACCATCACGGCGAACTACGACGACGTCAACAAGCACCGCACGGAGATCGGCGACGAGGTGCACACCGGCTCGCACACGGTGCTGGTCGCGCCCGTTAGGCTTGGTCCTGGTGCGAAGACCGGCGCCGGCGCCGTCGTCCGCAAGGACGTCCCGGCCGGTGCCCTGGCCATGAGCGTGGCCCCCCAGCGGAACATCGAGGGGTGGGTCGAGAAGAACAGAGCAGGGACGGGCGCGGCGGATGCCGCAGCCCGGGAGAATTCGGCGGAATAGGCGGAGCATGGCCCGGAAGAAGAAGACGGTCGACCTGGATCGCGACAACGGCGTGGCCCCCGGCCTCGTCGCCAAGACGAAGAAGCGTCTGGTCATCGCGGGTGGTCGATCGCATCCCGAGCTGACGGCGGCCGTCGCCGCCTCGCTCGGCACCGAGATCGCTCCGGTCGAGCACCGCACCTTCGCCTCCGGTGAGATCTACGCCCGCTTCGAGGTCTCGATCCGCGGCTGCGACCTCTTCCTGGTGCAGACCTTCGGGGAGCCGGTCAACGAGTGGCTCATGGAGACGCTCATCATGATCGACGCCGCCAAGCGCGCCTCGGCCAAGCGCATCACCGTCGTCGCGCCGTACTATCCGTATTCGCGCCAGGACAAGAAGGGCCGCGGCCGCGAGCCCATCAGCGCCCGCCTCGTCGCGGATCTGCTGAAGACGGCCGGCGCCGACCGTGTGATGAGCGTCGACCTGCACGCCGCCCAGATCCAGGGCTTCTTCGACGGCCCCGTCGACCACCTGTTCGCCAAGCCGGTGCTCCTGGACCACTTCGAGCGCACCCTCACCCCGGAAGACCGAGAGATCCTCACGGTCGTCTCCCCGGACATGGGCCGCGTGCGTGTGGCCGACACGTGGTCGGACAGCCTCGGAGCCCCGCTCGCGATCATCCACAAGCGCCGCGACCCGAAGGTGGCCAACCAGGTCTCGGTGCACGAGATCGTCGGCACCGTGGAGGGACGTACCTGTCTCCTCGTCGACGACATGATCGACACCGGTGGCACGATCGTCAAGGCGGCGCAGGCGCTCAAGGCGAACGGCGCGCACCGCGTGATCGTCGCGGCGACCCACGCGATCTTCAGCGACCCGGCCTCGGAGCGTCTGCAGGACGCGGCGATCGACGAGGTCGTCGTCACGGACACGATCCCGCTGTCCGCATCGCGTCGCTGGGAGAACCTCACGGTGCTGCCCATCGCGCCGCTGCTCGCGCGGGCGATCCATGAGGTCTTCGAGGACGGCTCCGTCACGAGCATGTTCGGCGGAGACGCGTAACTCATCGGGACGGCACAGCCCGTGCATAGCCGGGCTGCTTACGGTCGAGTCATCGACGGAAGAGTCGACCGACGACGACCACGGAGGACCCCATGATCCGCACGACCGTTCCGACCTCTGTCCGCACCGGCACCGCCCTCCTCGGGGTCGCAGGGCTGTTCGTCCTCGCCGGATGCTCGTCGACCGGCGACGCCGCAGACACCTCGACCGGCACCGACGAGACCGCGGGGTCGAGCTCGTCCTCCTCGTCGAGCGGGGGTGACGCCTCCGGCACCTACACCGACGGCACGTACACCGCCGACGGCTCGTACCAGACCCCGGAGACGGTGGAGGAGATCACCGTCACCCTGACCCTCGCCGACGGCGTCGTGACGGAGGTCGAGGTCACGGGCGACCCGAAGGCCCCGGAGACCGAGCGGTACCAGGGAGAGTTCATCGACGGGATCGCCGATGAGGTCGTGGGGAAGCCGATCGACGAGCTGAACGTCAGCCGCGTCGCCGGATCCTCGCTCACCAGCGGCGGCTTCAACGACGCGGTGGCCTCCATCAAGGAGCAGGCCGCCGCCTAGGCGCGAGGCGTCCTCATGGGGCAGTGGCGATTCGAGGCGATCGGCACCGGGTGGGAGATCGAGACCGGCGCCCCGCTCACCGCTGACGTCCGCGCGGCCGTGACCGCCGAGATCGAGCGGTTCGATCGCACCTGGTCGCGGTTCCGAGACGACTCCGAAGTGACTCGTCTGGGACGCTCCGGCGGTCGCCTGTCCTCACCGGACGCGGTGCCGATGCTCGACGCGTATCGCGAGCTCGACGCCGCTACGGCCGGTGCGGTGAACCCGCTGGTCGCCGACAGCCTTGTCGCCCTCGGCTACGACGCCACCTACTCGCTGCAGGCCGGCGATCCCCGCCCGGCTCCGGCGTCCTGGACCACGCGGCTCACGTGGTCCGCCGGGGCGGTCGAGGTCCCTGCGCCTGCCCTGCTCGATGTCGGCGCCCTCGGCAAGGGACGCCTCGTCGACCGTGTGATGGCGGTGCTGGCTGACACCCCCGGGGGCGTGGTCGTGGACGCCGGTGGAGACATCCGCGTTCGAGGGGCCGGCGTGCGCATCGCGCTCGAGCACCCGTTCGATGCGCGGAAGGCGATCGGCGTCGTCGAGGTCACCGAGGGAGCGCTGTGCGCCTCGGCCATCAACCGACGGGCGTGGGGAGACGGTCTCCATCACGTGCTCGACGCGCGGACGGGACGCCCGGTCCGCACCTGGGCCGCGACGTGGGCTCTCGCCCCGGAGGCGATGACCGCCGACGCCGTGGCCACCGCCCTGTTCTTCGACGGCGGCCCGGAGCTGGCCACCCGCTGGGGCGTCGAATGGGTGCGCATGACCACCGACGGCCGTGTGCAGCGCTCGCCCGGTTGCCACGCCGAGCTCTTCACCGCGGCACCCGCCGCTACTGCCCGAACCGGGGGAGACAGGAAGCCGTGACCACCGCCTTCGCCGCCGCCCGCCAGCGCGTCCTCGCCGTCCTCGGCGCGCTGTCGATGTACCGCCTCGTGCTGTTCGCGCTGACGGCACTGGCCCTCATCGCCCTCGTGCTGTCCCTGCTCGGGGTGATTGTCTCTCCGACGCCCGGGGAGCTCGTGGCGTCCTTCCTGGTGCTCGCGGTCGTGATCTCCGCGGTGGACGCGGTCGCCCAGCGCCTCCTCCGCCTGCCCTGGCGTGTGGAGTCCTCGCTCGTCACGGCCCTCATCCTTCTGTTCGTGCTGCGTCCCGGCATCGAGCCGTCGGCGCTGCTCGGCCTCGCCATCGCGGGCGCGGTGGCCAGCGTGTCCAAGTACCTCATCGCCTGGCGGGGTCGGCACATCTTCAACCCGGCGGCGTTCGGTGCGGCGGTCGTATCGATCCTGGGGGCGGTCGACGCGTTCAGCTGGCTCGGCACCTCGTCCTCGTGGTGGGTCGGCACCCCGGTTCTCGTGATCCCCGTCGTCCTCCTCGGGCTCGCCGTGCTGTGGCGCACAGAGAAGGTCGGCGTCGTCCTGCTCTTCCTCGTGGTCGCCGTGGGCACCTCGATCGTGCGGCAGGCGGTGCAGGCCGCGCAGTTCGACGTCTCCTTCGACGTCATGACGGCCGTGTCGTTCGCCGTGCTCCAGTCGCCGTTCCTCTTCCTCGGCGCGTTCATGCTGTCCGAGCCGTTGACCCTTCCGCCGCGTCGTCGGCAGCAGCTCGTCGTCGCCGTCGTGGTGGGCGTGCTCGCGGGGTGGCCGATCGCCGTCGCGGGCCTCTTCACGCTCGGTCAGGAGCGCGCCCTCCTCATCGGCAATCTCGTGGCCTTCGCGTTCGCGCTCCGCGGGTCCGTCCGTCTCGTCCTGGAGCGCCGTGCCTTCGTGACGCCGACCGCGCAGGAGCTCACGTTCCGGGCGAAGGGCCGCGTGCGGTTCCTCCCCGGGCAGTACCTCGAGCTCGATGTCCCGCATCGGCGCCCTGACGCGCGGGGGACGCGCCGCGAGTTCAGCATCGTGTCCGCTCCGGCCGACCTGCCGACCCTTCGCATCGCGTACAAGAACGGCGACCAGCAGCACCCGTCGAGCTACAAGCGGGCTCTCGCGGCCGCCCAGCCCGGTGCGACCTTCGCGGTGACCGGAACGTGGGGCGACTTCATCCTTCCTCGCGGTGAGCAACCGGTGCTCATGGTGGCAGCGGGCATCGGTGTGACCCCGTTCGTGTCGCAGCTCCGGCAGCTTCAGGCGACAGGGGAGCGGCGCGACATCGTCCTCGTCTACGTGGCGTCCTCGGCGGAGGAGCTCGCCTTCCGCGACGAGCTCGCCGCGACGGGTGTGCGCACGGTCGTGTTCACCCGTGACGAGCCGGACGACCTCCCCGCGCACTGGACATGGGCCCAGGGGGCCCGCCTGGACGCGGAGACCCTGGAGCGCGTGGTGGGGGACCTCTCGGCGCGGCACGCCTTCATCTCCGGCCCGCCGCGGCTCATCGCCGACCTCGCGCCCGCGCTGCAGAAGGCCCGTTCCCTCACCACGGACGCCTTCGCCGGCTACTGACCCGGATCGTCCTCCGTCCCCTCGATCCGGGGCGTGCGACACCTGCACGACCCCGTGACATCCGCACGACGGAATCCCCGGTCTCATCGTGCATCCGCCCCCGGATCGTGCAGACGAGATGGTCTTACGGAAGTCCAGACGGCACGGTCCGACGGAAGTCCCATGACGACCGGGGGACACCTGCACGGCCGGGGGACGAGTGCACGAGGGGAATGACGGATGGGTCGTGCGGGCGGGCTCCGGTCGTGCAGGTGTGCGCGGACAGGAGGGGAACGACGAGTCAGTCGGCCGGGGTCTCGCCGGGAGGAGTCAGCGGGATCCGGACAGTGAAGGTCGTGTCGCCGGGTTCGCTCTCGACCGAGATCCGGCCGCGATGACCCTCCACGATGGCCTTGACGATCGCGAGACCGAGCCCGGTGCCTCCGGTCTGCCGGGCGCGGGAGCTGTCCCCGCGGGCGAATCGGGCGAAGAGCTCGTCGCGGAGGGCGGGATCGATCCCCGGGCCGTCGTCGTGCACGCGCAGCACGGCCTCGTCGCCCTCCCGAGCCACGCTCAACGTCACCGTGGTTCCCGCGGGCGTGTGCGTCCTGGCGTTGGCCAGCAGGTTCGCGACGACCTGATGCAGCCGCCCTGCATCACCGACGACGGTGACAGGCTCATCCGGCACCTCGATGTTCCAGTGGTGATCGGCCGCGGTCGGCCGCGCATCCGAGAGGCCTTCGAGGGCGAGCTGGGTGAGGTCGACCGTGCCGTACACGAGCTCGCGGCCCTCGTCGAGGCGGGCCAGGAGCAGGAGGTCCTCCACGAGCCGCGTCATCCGCAGCGACTGCGCCTGGATGCGCTCCAGGGAGGAGGTCGTGCCCTCGATGACCGCGTCTTCCTTCGTCGCCTCCGGTGCCTGACGCAGTGCCCGCAACGAGAGCTCCGAGTAGCCGCGGATCGAGGCCAGGGGCGTACGCAGCTCATGGCTCGCGTCGGCGACGAACCGGCGCATCTGCTCCTCGTTCTTCTGCCGCGCCGAGAGGGACGTGTCCACGTGGTCGAGGAGCTTGTTGAGCGCGGCGCCGACGAGCCCGGTCTCCGTCCGCGGATCGGCCTCGCTCGCCGGCACGCGCTCGGTGATGCTGACCTCGCCGCGGTCGAGCTGCTGATTGGCGACCCTCGTCGCCGTCGCCGCGACTGCCCGCAGCGGCCGCAGCCCGACCCGGATCGTGACCGCCGTGGTGAGGGCGAGGAGGATCAGGCCGCCCGCCGTCGCAAGCAGGATCACGGTGAGGAGCTGCGTGAGCTGATGCTGGATGTCGTCGCGGGGGAGCCCCGTGACGACGACGACGCCGTTGCTCGCTGTCGTCGCGACGACCCGATAAGAGCCGAGACCGTCGAAGGAGACCGTCGCGGGGGTCCCGAGTGCGACCGTTCCGTAGAGCTGCTGCAGCTGACCGGGGGTGAGCGGCTGCGGCGTGCTGTTCAGCGCCCCGCGGCTGTCCTCGAAGGCGACGCCGCTCGGTCCTGCGATGGGGCTGCCGAGCGACAGCAGAAGTCCGGGCATGGGGTCCAGGCGATACAGGATGTTGTCGACGGTGGCCTCGGACGGCGCGATGCCCTCCACGATCCGATCCCGGATCGTCGCGGCGTAGCTCTTCACCTTGTTGTCGAGCTGGTCCTCCAGCGTGCTGCCGAGGGTGGCGCTGGTGATGACGGCGACGATGACGAGGATCAGCGACACGAACCCGATCACCGCGGTCATCAGCCGCGTCTGCAGGCTCATGGGCCGTCGCGTCACCGTCGCTCCGCTCACTGCGGGGCCTTGATCATGTAGCCGACGCCGCGCACGGTGTGCAGGAGGGGCGTGCGGCCGGCGTCGATCTTCTTCCGGAGGTAGGAGATGTAGAGCTCCACGACCGAGGACTTGCCGCCGAAGTCGTAGCTCCAGACGCGGTCCAGGATCTGCGCCTTGGACAGCACCCGGCGCTCGTTGCGCATGAGGTAGCGCAGCAACTCGAACTCGGTCGCGGTCAGCTCGATCTCCACGCCGTCCCGGACGACCTCGTGGCTGTCCTCGTTGAGCGTGAGATCGGCGACGCGGAGGATCGACTGCCCGTCGTCGGCGCTGGCGTGTCCGGTGCGCCGGATGATCGCGCGGAGCCGGGCGATCACCTCCTCCAGGCTGAACGGCTTGGTCACGTAGTCGTCGCCCCCGGCGGTCAGTCCGGCGACGCGGTCGCCCACGGCGTCCTTCGCCGTCAGGAACAGGACGGGGACGAGGTTGCCCGCTTCGCGGAGCCGCTTGAGCACGGCCATCCCGTCGAGGTCGGGCATCATGATGTCGAGCACGAGGGCGTCCGGCTCGAACTCCTTCGCGACCTGGAGCGCCTCGAGGCCGGAGGATGCGGTGCGCACCTCCCAGCCCTCCATGCGCAGGGCCATGGCGAGCAGATCGGTGAGCATCTGCTCGTCGTCCACGGCGAGGATGCGCAGAGGGGAGCCGTCCGGGCGGCGCAGTTCGGGCAGGTCGCTGGTCATGCCTCTATTCTGCGGAACTTCCTATGTGATTTCTATGGAGCGGGCTATGGGTTCTCTGGGAGATGTCCGCTCATAGAACCCTCATCATCCGTCCCTCGATTCCGCATAACGGTCGTCCCTAGCGTCGGTTCCGCGCCGCGATCGTCGCGGCGGGAGGAGAGACATGTACGGACGATATCTGCGGCGCGAACTCGCGGGCCGCAAGAAGCAGACGGCGATCGTGGCCATCGGGCTCGCGATCGCGATCGGACTGGTGATCGTGGTGAATGCCCTGACGACCGGTGTGCGCGACGCCCAGACCCAGTCGCTGGCAGCGGTCTACGGAGTGGGGACGGATCTCACCGTCACCGGTGCCGCCGCGGAACCGGGTGACGGGACGGGACCGCGGTTCGAGTTCGACGAGGACGCGGGCGAGAGCGACGGCGAGACCACGACCCTGGAGCAGTCGACCCTGCGCACGGACTTCGGCCGGACGACGCTCGACGCCTCGGTGCTGGACACGGTGGCCGGCACCGACGGCGTCGCGGCCGCGACCGGTGCGCTGAGTCTGACGAACTCGACCTTCTCGGGCGAGCTGCCGAGCGGCGGCTTCGGCGGGCAGGACGGCGCAGAGGGCGGCGAGGCGCCTGCGGAGGGCCAGGCGCCTCCGCAGGGCGGCGGGGGCGGTGCGTTCGGCATCGACTCGTTCACCGTCCTCGGCATCGACCCGTCTGCGACGGAGGTCGGCCCGCTGGCCTCCGCCGAGATCGGCGAGGGGCGTGGGCTGGACGCCGACGACAGCGGAGACCTCGTCGCTCTGGTGGACAGCACGTACGCGGCGACCGAGGACATCGCCGTCGGCGACACCCTGGACGTCGCGGGCTCCGACGTCGAGGTCGTCGGCCTCCTCACGTCGGCGTCTGATGCCGCAGACACCGCGGCGGACGTCTATCTCCCGCTCGACACCGCACAGGAGCTGGCCGGGGTCGAGGACGTGATCTCCACGGTGTACGTGCAGGCGGATTCGGCGTCGTCCATCGACGAGGTGCAGACGGCCCTGGCGGAGGAGCTTCCCGACGCCACCGTCTCCTCGCAGTCCGAGCTCGCCGCGACCGTGTCCGGCTCGCTCTCGAACGCGACGGCGCTCGTCACGAACCTCGGCACCTGGCTGTCGATCATCGTCCTCGCCGTCGCCGTGTTGCTCTCGGTGCTCCTCACCCTCTCCGGCGTCGGCCGCCGCACCCGCGAGTTCGGCACGCTCAAGGCGATGGGGTGGTCGAACGGCCGCGTCGTGCGCCAGGTCGCCGGGGAGTCGATGGTGCAGGGACTCCTCGGAGGAGCAGCAGGTCTCGTGCTCGGCCTCGCCGGGATCCTCATCATCACCGTCGCGCAGCCGACCGTGGCCGCCGGATCCACGGCCGTCGGCGGAGGCCCGGACGGAGGAGGAGGCTTCGGCGGCCCCGGCGGCATGGCCCCGGGCGCGGAGACCGCCGACATCGTGCTGCAGGCACCGCTGACCCCCTGGGTGCTCGTCGCAGCCGTGGGTCTCGCGGTGCTGGGCGGACTCGTCGCCGGCGCCTTCGGAGGCTGGCGGGCGGCGCGACTGAGCCCGGCCGAGGCCCTGCGGTCCGTCGCATGAGCGACGTCGCGAACCACACAGCAGAGAAGGAGACCGAGATGACCACGATGACGGATTCCGAGGCTCGCGTTCCGGCCCCGCCGGCGGCGACCCCGCTGTACCGGGCGGCGGGCGTCACCCGCACCTATACGCGGAGGGGACGGACGGTGACGGCGCTCACCGGCGTCGACCTGGAGATCATGCCCGGCGCCTTCGTCACGATCCAGGGGCCGACCGGAGGGGGCAAGTCGACGCTGCTGCAGCTGCTGGGGGCGCTCGACACCCCGACCTCCGGGACGCTGCAGCTGGACGGCCGTGAACTGTCGTCGGCGTCGCCGTCGGAGCTGGGACGGATCCGCGCGCAGGAGATCGGCTTCGTCTTCCAGGGGTTCAACCTGATCCCGACGCTGACGGCGGCGGAGAACGTCGACATGGCGCTGGAGCCGCTGGGCATCGACCGGGCGGAACGACGGACCCGCGTCGCCGCCGCTCTCGCGCACGTCGGCCTGGAGGACCGCGGAGACCATCGCCCCGCGGAGCTGTCCGGCGGACAGCAGCAGCGTGTCGCGATCGCGCGGGCGATCGTCAAGCGCCCCCGGGTGCTGCTCGCGGACGAGCCGACGGGCAACCTCGATGAGAGGATGCGCGACGAGATCCTCGACCTCCTCGAGCGGCTGTGCGCGGAGGGCATCACCATGGTCGTGGTCACGCACGACTCCGCGGTGGCGCGACGCGCGACGAAGCGGCTGCGTCTGACGCAGGGGACGGTGAAAGACATCACCCGATAGCCGGCGGCGCGGGGGAGGGGCGGACGGCGAGCCGCCCCTCTTCCGCGATGTCCGACCCCGGGTCTACCGTGTGCTCATGGTCGACCACGTCGAATCCGCACAGCCCACCGTGCACCGTCCCTCCACCGTCTCCGAGGTCGCCGCACTCGTCCGCGCCGCCGCGCAGGAGGCGGTCCCCCTGACCGTCGTCTCCGGCGGCCACGGGCCCTGGTCCCACGCCCCCGCACCCGGTCTGCGTCTCGAACTCGGGGAGCTCTCCTCGATCGAGGTCGACGGCACGGTCGTGCGCATCGGCGGCGGTGCCGTCTGGGGCGACGTCGCGACAGCCCTCGCCGGCCACGGCCTCGCGCTGAGCTCCGGCGACACGGCCAGCGTCGGCGTCGGCGGTCTCACCCTCGGCGGCGGCGTCGGCTGGATGGTGCGGGCCTGGGGCCTCGCCGTCGATCAGCTGATCGGCGCCCAGGTCGTCACCGCGAGCGGAGACGTAGTGGAGGTGTCGGCCACGCAGCATCCCGACCTGTTCTGGGCGCTGCGCGGCGGTGGCGGCAACTTCGGCGTCGTCACCCGTTTCGATTTCGAGGCGCATCGCCTGCCGGGGATCGCGCTGGCCGAGTCCGTCATCGAAGGCGACGCGACGGCCGTGCTCCGGGCCGCGCGTGAACTCCTCCGCGACGCCCCGCGCGAACTGACCGTCACGTACATGGACGTGCCGCCCATGGACCCGAGCGCTCCGGCCGGAGCCCGGCTGACCGCCGTGTGGGCCGGGCCCGACCCGGAGGCGCTGCGTGTGGAGCTCGCGCCGATCACCGCCCTCGACGGCGTCACGACGGAGATCACCGAGCCCGCCTACCGGGACATCCTGATGGAGATGCCGCAGCCCGAGGGCGGCGAGGCTCCCGCTCCTCCCGGGTTCCTCGGCGGGAACGGTCTCGTCGCCGACCTCGACGATGAGACGATCGATCGGCTGGTGGCCTATCGGCGGGAGTACCCCGCCTCGGTCGTCTTCCTCCGGTCCCTCGGCGGGGCGTTCGGCGATGTGCCGCAGGGGGAGACGGCCTTCCCGGCGCGCAGCGCCACCTGGTTCGTCATGGCCGGTGCCTTCGACGTCCCCGGGATGCTCGACGAGCAGCAGCGTGAGAAGGCCGCCGCCGATGCGCAGCGGATCGTCGGGGGCCGCCTCGCCGAGTACAGCAACTTCGTCGACCGCGAGCGACCGGACGCGGTGTCCGGGATGTACGACGGCGACGGCTACGCGCGTCTGCGGGCGGTGAAGGCGCAGTGGGACCCGCAGAACGTGTTCCGTCGCAACCACAACATCCTCGCCTGACGCACGAAGGGCCGGGCGCCCTGCGGTGCCCGGCCCCTTCGCAGACCCGAGGTCAGTGCGTGTCTTCGGCTTCGATCTCGGAGCGGTCGCCCGACCACAGCGTGTGGAAGGTGCCCTCCTTGTCGATGCGCTTGTAGGTGTGCGCGCCGAAGAAGTCGCGCTGGCCCTGCACGAGAGCAGCCGGGAGGCGGTCGGCGCGGATGCCGTCGTAGTACGACAGCGACGACGAGAACGCCGGAGCTGGGATGCCGGACTGCGCCGCCGTGACCACCACGCGGCGCCATGCCGCCTGGCCGCGGGTCAGCGCCTCGGCGAAGTACGGAGCCGTCATCAGCACCGGGAGGTCGGGCGTCTCGGCGTAGGCGTCCGCGATCCGGTTCAGGAACTGCGCACGGATGATGCAGCCGCCGCGCCAGATCTTGGAGATCGCACCGAGGTCGATGTTCCAGCCGTACTCAGCGGCACCGGCGCGGATCTCGTCGAAGCCCTGCGAGTAGGCGACGATCTTGGAGGCGTAGAGCGCCAGGCGGACGTCCTCGACGAAGGCCTCGACCTCGTCGGCCGGGACCGTGAACTCCTCGTCCGGGCCAGGAAGCGCCGCGGCGACTGCGCGCTGCTCGGGGTGGGAGGAGAGGGACCGGGCGAACGTAGCCTCGGCGATACCCGAGACCGGAACGCCGAGGGAGAGCGCGGTCTGCACGGTCCAGGCACCGGTGCCCTTCGCGCCGGCCTGGTCCAGGATGACGTCGACGAGCGGCTTGCCGGTGGACGCATCGACCTGCCGCAGCACCTCGGCGGTGATCTCGATGAGGTACGACTCCAGCTCGCCGCGGTTCCACTCGGCGAAGATCTCGGCGATCTCCGCGGGCGTCTTGCCGGTGCCGCGCCGGATGAGGTCGTACGCCTCGGCGATGAGCTGCATGTCGGCGTACTCGATGCCGTTGTGCACCATCTTGACGAAGTGGCCGGCGCCGTCGTGGCCGACGTGCGTCACGCAGGGCTCGCCCTCGGCGACCGCGGCGATGGACTTCAGGATGGGACCGAGCGTGACCCAGGACTCGTCCGAACCGCCCGGCATGATCGAGGGGCCGGTGAGGGCGCCCTCCTCGCCACCGGAGATGCCGGCGCCGACGAAGTTGATCCCGGTCTCGCGGACGGCCTTCTCGCGGCGGATGGTGTCCGGGAAGTAGGCGTTGCCGCCGTCGACGATGATGTCGCCCGGCTCGAAGACCTCGACGAGGGAGTCGATCACGGCGTCGGTCGGAGCTCCGGCCTTGACCATGATGATGGCGGTACGCGGCTTCTGCAGCGAATCGGCGAACTCCTGGTATGTCTTCGCCGGGATGAAGCCCGCCTCGGGATGCTCGTCGAGGAGGGTCTGCGTCTTCTCGTAGCTGCGGTTGAAGATCGCCACGGTGTTGCCCTCGCGACTCGCGAGGTTGCGGGCGAGGTTCGACCCCATGACGGCGAGTCCGACGACTCCGATGTTCGCTGATGCTTCGGGCACGGAAGGCTCCTCGATCGTGAAGAAGGGTTGAGTTCAGCGTATCGCTGTGCAGTGGATCAGGGCTCATCCATGACGCATGGTCGTCATCCTCTACAGCACCCGACAGCAACGAGCCTGCGGACCTCTACGCTGAAGGGAGCACAGGAGCTGGAGGGAGTCGGTCGTGACGGAGTCCGAGAAGAAGGTCCGCGCCGTCGTCGCGGTGCCGTTGGCGGAGGAGCTGTGCGGGCTCATCGAGGAGCTCGAGCCGCGGCTCGAGGTCGTCCACGATGCGGCGCTCGTGCCTCCCATGCGCGGCCCTGCCGACTGGTCCGGGGACCCGGACTTCAACCGGACCCCGGAGCAGCAGCGGGCGTTCGACGACCTCATCGACTCCGCCGACGTCCTCTTCGGCATCCCCGACGTCGACCCTGATGCGCTGGCGCGAACGGTGTCCGCGAACCCGCGGCTGCGGTGGGTCATGACCACGGCGGCCGGCGGTGGCAGCACCGTGAAGGCCGCAGGGCTCGACAGGGCCGATCTCGACCGCATCGTCTTCACCACCAGTGCCGGCGTCCACGGCGGCACCCTCGCCGAGTTCGCCCTCTTCGCGGTGCTTGCCGGGGCGAAGGACCTTCCGCGCCTGCGGACGGACCAGGATCGGCGCGTCTGGCCCGATCGCTGGGAGATGCGCCAAGTCGACGAGATGACCGTGCTGGTGGTGGGGCTCGGCGGCATCGGCGCGGAGTGCGCCCGGCGGTTCCACGCCCTCGGCGCCCGGGTGTGGGGGACCAGTCGCTCCGGTCGCCCGGTCGAGGGCGTCGATCGCCTCATCGCGCTGGACGAACTCGTGGACGCGGTGGGGGAGGTCGACGCGATCGTCGTCACGCTGCCCGGCACGGAGCAGACCAGGCACCTCATCGGCGAGGAGATCCTGCGGGCGGTGAAGCCCGGGGTCATCCTCACCAACGTCGGGCGCGGCAGCGTGGTCGACGAGACGGCGCTGCTCTCCGCGCTCGACGACGGCCGCGTCGGCTTCGCCGGGCTGGATGTCTTCGAGCAGGAGCCGCTGCCCGCCGAGTCCCCGCTATGGGCGCACCCCCGCGTCCTCGTCAGCCCGCACACCGCGGCGCTCAGCTCGAAGGAAGAGGAGCGCATCGCGCGGCGATTCGCCGAGAACGCCACCCGGCTGCTCGACGGACGCGAGTTGCGTGCAGTGGTCGACACGGTCGAGTTCTACTGAGGACCGACGGCAGGCCGGCATGAGCGTGCGCATCGTCGTGATGGGGCCGAGCGGCTCCGGAAAGTCGACGGTGGGTGCGGCGCTGGCCGGGGACCTCGGGGCGCGCTTCGTGGACGGGGACGATCTGCATCCACTCACCAACGTCGAGAAGATGGCAGCGGGGATCGCCCTCGACGACGACGACCGGATGCCGTGGCTGCGGGTGGTCGGACGGACGCTCGCCGCCGAGACGCACATCGTCGTCGCGTGCTCCGCGCTGCGGCGGCGCTACCGGGATGAGATCCGGGGGGAAGCGCCGGACGCCGTCTTCGTCGAGCTCGGCGTGGCACGGGAGACGCTCGCACGGCGGCTGGGCGGTCGATCCGACCACTTCATGCCGGTCTCGCTGCTCGATTCCCAGCTCGACGCGTGGGAACCGCTGAGGGACGACGAGTCCGGGGTCCGGGTCGATGCCGCGCTCCCGCTGGCGCAGGAAGTGACGGCGATCCGGAAGGCGCTCACCGCGGTGACGAGAGCGCCGGGGGACGATCAGTCCTTGCGGTAGCCCGAGCGGCCGAGGGAGAACAGGGCGGCGCCGGTCGCGACGGCGGCGCACAGCGACATGGCGCCGATCACCCAGAGGAGGACGTGAGAGAGGAACGCGGCGTCGAGCATGGGGGTACTCCGAATTTCTGCAGAGGGGACCGGTGTCCTCAGCCTATCGGGTCATCCGGTACCATGGAGGCGTACCTCGGCGAGGGACGCTTCTGCGCGTGCGCGGACGTCCGTGATCGACGCGGCGAAGCAAGCCCGGTGGCTTTCCTCACGCGTCCGCGTTCGAGTCCACAATTCCAAGACCACCGCGCGGCGCCTTCGCTGCGTGCCCCGAAGGAGAACGTCATGTCTGAAGACAACACGGTCCACGCCGAGCTGCGCAGCAGCTTCGGCAAGGGCTTCGCCCGTCGTCTGCGCGCCGCCGGCAAGATCCCCGCGGTCATCTACGGCCACGGCACCGAACCCGTCCACGTCGCCCTGCCGGGCCACCAGGTCTCCCTGATCATCCGTCGCGCCAACGCGCTGCTCGACCTCGACATCGAGGGCACCTCGCAGCTCGCCCTCGTCAAGGACGTGCAGAAGGACCCGGTGCACCAGATCATCGAGCACATCGACCTCCTGGTCGTGAAGAAGGGCGAGAAGGTCGCCATCGACGTCCCCGTCGTCGTGACCGGCGAGCCGGCTCCCGGCACCATCGTCAACCTCGACGCCACGACCATCCAGGTCGAGGCCGAGGCCACGCACATCCCCGAGAACATCGAGGTCTCGGTCGAGGGTCTCGAGGAGGGCGCGCACATCACCGCCGCCGACGTCACCCTCCCGAAGGGCTCGACGCTCCTCACCGACGCCGAGGTCCTCGTGGTCGCCATCTCCGTCCCGGCCGCTCCGGCCGAGGACGAGGAGACCGAGGGCGAGTCCGCCGAGGGTGCCGCCGAGGCGTCCGAGGAGGCCGCCGCGGAGTGATCTCCGCCTGCTTCATCACGGAGGGGACGCGATCGGATCGCGTCCCCTCCGTCGTATCCTGACCGGGGCGACGGCTCCGGCGAGAGAGGACGAGGAATGGCAGCGACCTGGCTCGTGGTCGGTCTCGGCAACCCCGGACCCCGCTATGAGGCGACCCGCCACAACATCGGCCAGATGGTCGTCGACGAACTCGCGGCCCGGCGCGGCGAGAGCTTCCGGGAGCACAAGGGCGGTGCGCGCGTCGTCGAGACCTGGTTCCGCCCCGGCGCCGACAAGCTCGTGCTCGCGAAGCCGAACACGTTCATGAACGTCTCGGGCACACCCGTCGCCGCCCTCGCGCGGTTCTACTCCGTCCCTCTCGACCACGTCGTCGTCGTGCACGATGAGCTCGACATCCCGTTCGACACGGTCAAGCTCAAGACCGGAGGAGGGCATGGCGGGCACAACGGCGTCCGCGACATCGCGCGAGCGCTCACGAGCCCGGACTTCCCCCGGGTGCGCGTGGGCATCGGTCGCCCGGTGGGGCGTCAGGACCCGGCCGACTGGGTGCTCTCCCCGTTCGGCAAGGACGAGCGCGCCAACTTGCCGCTGCTCGTGGGGGACGCGGCGGATGCGGTCGAGCTCCTCGTCGACGAAGGGCTGCTCGCCGCACAGCAGAAGCACCACGCCCCTCGCTGAGGACGCTGCGCGCCGCGTGTCAGGTCGTGAAGGTGGCGTACCCCGCCGCGCCGCCGACGGCGAAAGCGGTGAAGACGGCGACGAAGAAGATGATCGCGCCGAGCACGGCGACGATGAGCGCGGCGATGCCCGCTCCGCGCCCCTGCTTCCTGCGGATCGCGATGATCCCCAGCACGATCGCGGCGATGCCGAGCACCGTCCCGGCCCAGAAGGACAGCTCCGTCCACAGCACCTGGTCGCGCGCGGGGGACAGGAACCCGAGATCGCCCGTGGAGCCGCTGAAGCCCTGCGGGATGCGGTGGCCGACCTCGAACGCGCTGATGCCGCCGATGATCGGCATGACGACGGCCGCGAGGATCGAGAGGCCGAGAGCGAGCAGGCCGAGGAACCCCGAGGGCTTCGGTGCGGCGTCCGGAGCGGTGTACGTGCCGGACGGGGCCGCGTAGCCGCCCACGGGCACCTGATACGCCCCGGGAGGCGCGGCGGGGGGTGCCGGCTGGCCGTATCCGCCGGCGGGCGCGTACGGTGCCGGAGGAGCCGGCGGTGCCGACGGGTACGCGGGCGGCGGGACCGCACCGGATGCCGGCTCCTGAGGGACCGAGGTCGCCGGGGGGAGGGGCGGCATCGCGCCGGGGGGAGGGGGCAGCTGCGGATCGGTCACGATGTCATCCTAGGGTCGGCCGTGGCTCATACGCGGCGCAGCAGCCCGACCCGGTCGTAGACGTCGGACAGGGTCCGGTCGGCGACGGCGTCGGCGCGGGAGGCGTTCTCGGCGAGGATCCGGTCGAGCTCCGCCGGGTCGTCGAGGAGTTCGAGAGCACGGTCGCGCACCGGTGCGAACTCCTCCACGACGACCTCGGCGAGGCCCTTCTTGAAATCGCCGTAGCCGCGGCCCGCGTACTCGTCCTCGATCGCGGGGATCTGGCGTCCGGTCAGCGCGGCGTAGATGGTCAGGAGGTTCGAGACGCCGGGCTTGGCCTCGCGATCGAACCGCACGGTGCCCTCGTTGTCGGTCACCGCGCGCATGATCTTCTTCGCCGACTTCGCCGGGTCGTCGAGCATCCACAGCACACCGGCGTCGCTCTCGGCCGACTTCGACATCTTGGCCGTCGGGTTCTGCAGGTCGTAGATCCGTGCGGTCTCCTTCTGGATGACCGGGACCGGCACCGTGAAGGTCTCGCCGAACCGCGAGTTGAAGCGCTCCGCGAGGTCGCGGGTGAGCTCGACGTGCTGCTTCTGGTCGTCGCCGACCGGCACGACGTCGGTCTGGTAGAGCAGGATGTCGGCGGCCATGAGCACCGGATAGGTGAAGAGGCCGACGCTGGTCGCATCGGCGCCGTAGCGGGCCGACTTGTCCTTGAACTGGGTCATCCGTCCGGCCTCGCCGAAGCCGGTGATCGTGCTGAGGATCCAGGCGAGCTCGGCGTGCGCACGGACGTGCGACTGCACGTACAGCGTCGACTGTGACGGCTCGATGCCCGCGGCGATGTACTGCGCGGCGGTCCTGCGGGTCTTCTCGCGCAGCTCGGCCGGGTTCTGGGCGACCGTGAGGGCGTGCAGGTCGACGACGGAGAAGAACGCGTCGTACGAGGTCTGGAGCTCTCGCCACTGCAGGAGCGCGCCGATGTAATTGCCGATCTGGAGGGAGTCGGCGGAGGGCTGCATTCCGGAGTAGAGACGAGGCTTGTTCACCCGTCAATCCTATGCGTCTGCGCGGCGAAGCCCGGCGTCGCCGCATCCCCTACGCTGACGTCATGACGGACGGCATGCCCCTGAGGCGCGGACAGGTGTTCCTCGATGCCCTGGGCGCGGAAGCGGAGCGTCTCCATCCGGAGATCCTCGCGCAGTACCGCGCTCCGGCTCCGGCGGGGCACGCGGAGGGGGTGTTCGCGGTCGCGGGGAGCCGGTTCGGCCGCTGGGCGGCTCTCGCGCGTCCGATCGTGGGACCGGGGCTGCTGGTGCCGACGTCGGGGCGGGACGTGCCGTTCGTCCTCCGCACGATCACGGGGCGTGCGGAGACCGGCCGCGCGACGCTGAACTCCACCCGCGAGTTCCTCTTCCCCGGGCGGACCGCACGGATCGTCGACCGGCTGACGGTGAGCGTGCGGCCGGGACTGGTCCGGAATCTCCTCGGCGCCCGCGGCCGTGTGGAGCTCATCGAGGAGTGCAGTGTGACGGCGGAGGGCTTCCTGCGGATGCGCACCGTCCGGGTCGCCCTGCGGCTGTGCGGTCGGCGGTTCGCCCTGCCCGGTCCGCTCGGGGTGCGCGTGGACCTCGTCGACGGCTGGGACGCCGAGCACCGCCGACGCACGATCGACATGCGCGCCGTGAACCCCGTGCTCGGCACCGTTCTGGAGTACCGCGGATGGTACCGGGAGTCGGAGTCGTCGCCCTCCGAGCGGCCGGAACCGGGTCAGTAGGTGTAGTCGACGACGACCGGCGCGTGGTCGCTCCAGCGCTGGTCGTACGCGGCCGCACGGGCCACGTGGTACGCCTGGACGCGCTCGGCGAGGGCGGGCGTGGCCAGGT
Organism: Microbacterium sp. K36; assembly: GCF_004794355.1. Taxonomy (NCBI): domain Bacteria; kingdom Bacillati; phylum Actinomycetota; class Actinomycetes; order Micrococcales; family Microbacteriaceae; genus Microbacterium; species Microbacterium sp. K36. The sequence goes on from NZ_SSDN01000068.1 coordinate 78,984, forward strand.
GGTAGTCGATGCGCCAGCCCGAGTCGTTGTCGAAGGCCTTCCCGCGCATGGACCACCAGGTGTACGGCCCTTCCACCTCGCCGTGGAAGCGGCGGCCGACGTCGACCCAGCCCAGGCCCGTGCCGACCGAGCCGTCGACGCCGGTGACCGACGTCCCCGCCTCACCGAGGAAGCGATCGAAGTAGGCGCGCTCGCGCGGCAGGAAGCCGGCCTTGGTGCGGTTGCCGCGCCAGTTCTTGATGTCGAGTTCGCGGTGCCCCACGTTGAGGTCGCCGGTGACGAGGGCGAGGGCGCCGTCGGTGTTCAGGCTCGCCAGTCGAGCCTCGAACGCGTCGAGGAACTTCCACTTCTCGTCCTGCTTCGGGGTGTCGGCCTCGCCGGAGTGCACGTAGGCGCTGACGACAGTGAGCGGACGGTCGCCGATCAGGAAGTCGGCTTCGATCCAGCGGCCCTTGGAGTCGAAGTCCTCCGGGCCGAAGTCCGCCCGGGAGGCGAGCGCGGGGAGGCGGCTGGCGATCGCGACGCCCGCGCGCCCCTTGGCCGTGGCCTCGTCGTGCACGAAGGTCCAGCCGGGGAGGGCGGCCTCGATGTGCTCATCCTGCCCTCGCACCTCCTGAAGGGTGAGGATGTCGATGTCTGCGGCGTCCAGCCAGGTGCTCATCCCGTTGCGGGCGGCCGCCCGGATCCCGTTGACGTTGACCGAGGCGATACGCAGGTGAGGCATTCCTCCAGCCTAACGAGCACCGCCGACATCGCGGTTCTGACGGTGGTCGAGCTCCGAGAGCAGGCGCTGCGCGAGAGGGGACGTCGGGGGTGCGGGCGGGGGAGCGGAGGCCTCCAGCCGTGCGACCTCGTCCTCCGCCTCGCGGACGGCGTGCCCGGCCGCCCAGGTCCGGTACCACGGGGCCTCGTCGCGCGCGGCGCGGGCGTCGCGCAGTCGGATCCGTGCCGCGGAGAGCAGCGTGGCGTGCTCGGCCACCCGCCGCTCGGCCTCCGTCGGCAGCAGGAGCGGGAGGTCGCGGTCCTGGGCGGCGACGGCGATCCACGAGGCGGCAACGAGCATGACCACCCCGTTCACCCGGAACCACAGCAGCAGTCCGACGAAGATCGCGAAGGTCGCCAGCAGCGGGTTCGACGGCGTGTAGCTCAACAGGAATCCGACCCCGAACTGCAGCACCGTCATGGCCGCGCCGCCGAGGAGGGCGCCGGGCCAGATGGTGCCCCAGTGCAGCGAGGTGCCGGTGAGGAAGCGCACCATCGCCGCCAGCGCTCCCGTCAGCAGGACGAACGACACCAGGACGGTGCCGATCCGGATGCTGATGTTGAGGCCCTCGGAGCCGGCATCCCAGCCCAGCAGTGACAGCACCCAGCTGAGGACCGCGGCGCTGGCCGAGCTGAGGGCGGAGCCGACGATGAGCGCGACGCCGAAGATCAGGGCGGCGAGCAGGTCGCGCGCCTTGAGGAGGAGGTAGCTGCGCCGGTCGGGCTCGAGACCGAAGATGTCGCGCACGGCCCGCCGCGAGAAGGTCACCCACCCGATCGCGGTCCAGATCACCGTGCCGAGGGCGATGAGACCGGTGATGCCGAGGAACCCGCTGGTGTTCGACGCGATCTCCTGCACCTGCGCGGGGGTGAAGACGCCGCCCTCGTCGAGGATGAGGTTCGGGATGTAGTTGTTGATGATGTCGATGAGGCCGTTCACGGCCTCCTCGCTGCCGCCGAGCCAGAGGCCCGCGATGGCGAACGCGAGGTAGATCGCGGCGAAGATGGCGAAGAGCGCCTGGTAGCTCACCCCGGCGGCGAGCAGGAAGCCGTTGTGCTGCAGGAAGTGCCGCCACACCCGCACCGGGAAGAGGCCGAGGGTGCGCCGGGTCAGCGCGGTCGCGCGCTCGACCGCGACATCGAGGCGACGGTCGGTCGCCGAACCGGGCTCGGACACGCCCCCACCCTACCCAAGCGCGGGCCCCGCCTTCGCGCGCCCTGCCTGCCTCCGCGAGAACAGGCACAGACGCGAGAACAGGCGGCCCCGTCCGGGACCGCCTGTTCTCGTGTGAATGCCTGTGTCGGCGCGTCAGGGACGGCCGCGGAGGACCGCCTGCTTCACCTCGGCGATGGCCTTGGTGACCTCGATGCCCCGGGGGCAGGCCTCGGAGCAGTTGAAGGTCGTGCGGCAGCGCCAGACGCCCTCCTTGTCGTTGAGGATGTCGAGCCGCACGGCGGCGTTGTCGTCGCGCGAGTCGAAGATGAAGCGGTGCGCGTTGACGATCGCGGCCGGGCCGAAGTACTGCCCATCGGTCCAGAACACGGGGCACGACGAGGTGCACGCGGCGCAGAGGATGCACTTCGTGGTGTCGTCGAAGATCTCGCGGTCGGCGATGGACTGCGTGCGCTCCTTGCCCTTCTCCGGCACGGAGTTCGCGACGAGGAACGGCTGCACCTCGCGGTACGACGCGAAGAACGGCTCCATGTCGACGACGAGGTCCTTCTCCAGCGGCAGGCCCTTGATGGCCTCGACGTAGATCGGCTTCGAGATGTCGAGGTCCTTGATCAGCGTCTTGCAGGCCAGGCGGTTGCGGCCGTTGATGCGCATGGCGTCGGAGCCGCAGATGCCGTGCGCGCAGGAGCGGCGGAAGGTCAGCGAGCCGTCGACCTCCCACTTGATCTTGTGCAGGGCGTCGAGCACGCGGTCGGTGGAGTAGAGCTCCACGTCGTAGTCGACCCAGTGCGGCTCGGCGTCGACCTCGGGGTCGAACCGGCGGATGTTGAAGGTGACGATGAAGGACTGGATCCCGGTGTCTTCGGTCGTCTCGGCCGGCGCTTCGGCGATGGCGTTCGACATGCTCAGTACTTCCTCTCCATCGGCGGGTAGTTCAACTCGCCCTTGTCGTTCTTGGTGAAGACGACCGGCTTCCAGTCGAGCTTGATGTGATCGCTCGGGTCGGAGGAGTGCGGGTCGCCCGTGAGGTACGCCATGGTGTGCTTCATGTAGTTGTCGTCGTCGCGCTTCGGGAAGTCGTCGCGCATGTGGCCGCCGCGGCTCTCCTCGCGGTTCTGCGCGGCGTAGACGACGACCTCGGCGATGTCGAGCAGGAAGCCCAGCTCGACGGCCTCGAGCAGGTCGGTGTTGAACCGGTGGCCCTTGTCGTCGACGTGCACGTTCTTGTAGCGCTCGCGGAGCTCCGCGATCACACCGAGGACGTGCTGCAGCGACTCGTGCGTGCGGAACACCTGCGCGCCCTTGTCCATCTCGTCCTGCAGCGTCTTGCGCAGGACCGCGATCCGCTCGGTGCCCTGGTTGTTGCGCAGGCCCTCGAGCATGTCGGAGACGAAGGCGGCGGGGTTCTCCGGCAGCGGGACGAACTCGGCCGTCTTGACGTACTCGACGGCGTTGCGGCCGCTCCGCTTGCCGAACACGTTGATGTCGAGCAGCGAGTTCGTGCCGAGTCGGTTGGCGCCGTGCACCGAGACGCAGGCGCACTCGCCGGCGGCGTAGAGGCCCGGGACGACGGTGTCGTTGTCCGCGAGCACCTCGCCGTTGTTGTTCGTGGGGATGCCGCCCATGGCGTAGTGCGCGGTCGGCATCACGGGGACCGGCTCCACGACCGGGTCGACGCCCAGGTAGGTGCGGGCGAACTCGGTGATGTCGGGGAGCTTGGTCTCCAGCACCTCGGCGCCCAGGTGCGTGCAGTCCAGCAGCACATAGTCCTTGTGAGGGCCGGCGCCGCGTCCCTCCGCGACCTCCTGGACCATGCAGCGCGCGACGATGTCTCGGGGCGCGAGGTCCTTGATCGTCGGGGCGTACCGCTCCATGAAGCGCTCACCCGAGGCGTTGCGCAGGATCGCGCCCTCACCGCGGGCGCCCTCGGTGAGGAGGATGCCGAGGCCGGCGAGGCCGGTCGGGTGGAACTGGAAGAACTCGAGGTCCTCGAGGGGGAGGCCCTTGCGCCACACGATGCCGACGCCGTCGCCCGTGAGGGTGTGCGCGTTGGAGGTGGTCTTGAAGATCTTGCCGAAACCGCCGGTCGCGAAGATCACGGCCTTGGACTGGAAGACGTGCAGCTCGCCCGTGGCGAGGTCGTACGCGACGACGCCCGCGACCTGCGTGGCACCCGCCGCGTCCTTCACAGTGATGAGGTCGAGCACGTAGAACTCGTTGAAGAAGTTGATGCCGAGCTTGACGCAGTTCTGGAACAGCGTCTGCAGGATCATGTGACCGGTGCGGTCGGCGGCGTAGCAGGCGCGGCGGACCGGGGTCTTGCCGTGCTCGGCTGTGTGTCCGCCGAAGCGACGCTGATCGATCTTGCCCTCGGGGGTGCGGTTGAAGGGGAGACCCATGTTCTCGAGGTCGATGACCGCGTCGATGGCCTCCTTCGCGAGGATCTCCGCCGCGTCCTGGTCGACGAGGTAGTCGCCGCCCTTGACGGTGTCGAAGGTGTGCCACTCCCAGGAGTCCTCCTCGACGTTCGCGAGGGCCGCCGCCATGCCGCCCTGCGCGGCACCGGTGTGCGAGCGCGTCGGGTACAGCTTGGAGATCACGGCCGTCTTCGCGCCGGGGCCGGCCTCGATGGCCGCCCGCATCCCGGCGCCGCCGGCGCCCACGATGACGATGTCGAACTGGTGGTAGTGCACGCCGTCACGGACGACGGAATCCTGCGTCTGGGTAGTCACTTCTCGTTTGCCTCTTCTTCTAGCCCTGCGCCTGGCAGGTCTCCCACAGCGTGCTCGACTCGGTCACACCCAGGCACGGGTCGAACGTGAAGACGACCAGGGTGCCGAGGAGGATGAGCAGGCCCGCGGCCAGGCCGAGGGCCCAGACGAGCGCCTTGCGCGCGGTGGGGTTGGTCACGTAGTCGTTCACGATCGTCCGCATGCCGTTGGCACCGTGGATGAGCGCGAGCCAGAGCATCAGCACGTCCCACCACTGCCAGAACGGCGTGGCGAACTTGCCGGCGATGAAGGCGAAGTCGAGGGCGTGGATGCCTTCGCCGACCATGAGGTTGACGAAGAGGTGGCCGAAGATCAGCACGACGAGCACGACGCCCGAGACGCGCATGAAGACCCAGCCCCACTTCTCGAGGTTGATCCCGCGCTGGCGACGGGCGGGAGCGGCGACGGTCTGGGCGGTCATCAGTGTCCTCCTCCGAAGCCGGCGAACGCGAGCATCAGGTGGCGCGGCACGAAGCCGGCCATGATGATGCCCCACACGAGCAGCACGCCCCAGAAGAGCTGGCGCTGGTACTTGGCGCCCTTCGACCAGAAGTCGACGGCGATGATGCGCAGGCCGTTCATGGCGTGGAACACGATGCCCGCCACGAGCACGACCTCGCCGATCGCCATGACCGGGTTCTTGTATGTGCCGATGACAGCGTCGTACGCCTCCGGCGACACCCTGATCAGCGCCGTGTCGAGCACGTGCACCAACAGGAAGAAGAAGATGGCGACTCCGGTGATGCGGTGAAGCACCCACGACCACATGCCTTCGCGACCCCGGTAGAGGGTGCCGCGGGGGGTCTTGGACGTGGTTTCCGAAATCGACGGTGTCAAGCGAGCGCTTGTGGACACGGTCGTCCTCCCTGGATCGATGTGTTTCGGTCGCGTGCGCTGCTTCGTCCACATCTGGCCTGGAGGAGGGTCAGGCACGCCCGATCGGTGTCCATCCTATTCCCGCGCGGAGGCCCCGGGCGACGAAGGCAACCCTAAGTCCGGCGCGTGGTCAGCCGAGCTGCGCGATGCCGTTCCACCCGCTCCCCACCGACCGCGCCGGGAGGAATCCGCCCCGCCCGGTGCCTCCGTACAGCAGGAGCGCGCCTGCCGCGTTCCTGGCGAGGATGTCCTGCGTGCCGTTGCCGTCGAAGTCGCCGGCTCCGGCCAGGGCCGTGAACGATCCCCACCCCTTCCCGATCTGTCGCCCGGGGGCCCAGGAGCCCTTCCCTGTGGTGGCGTAGAGCCAGAGCGTCCCGTCGGCCCGGCGGCCGATGAGGTCGCTGCGGGAGTCGCCGGTGAAATCGCCGGGGCTGAAGACCGCCGTGAAGTTCTGCCATCCGGAGCCGATGCGCGCGCCGCCGGAGAGCCACCCGCCACGGCCGTTCCCCCGGTAGAGGAGGAGCTCTCCCGACGGCGCGCGGGCGATGACGTCCGCGAGGCGGTCGCCGTCGAAGTCCATGCCGCCGATGAGCTGGGTGAACCGCGACCACCCGGTGCCGATCGCGACCGGAGCGGCGAAGCCACCGCGCCCAGTGCCGGAGTAGAGCGACAGCCGGCCGTCCGCCTCCACGCGGGCGATGTCGGGGATGCGATCCCCCGTGAAGTCGCCGAGGGGAGTGAAGGCGCGATCGCCCCAGCCGGGGATGACGGTGGTCGCCGTCCCGAATCGTCCGTTCCCGGTGCCGGGATACAGGCGGAGGTCTCCGGAGGCGGTCCGAGCCAGCACATCGGCCGACCGATCGCCGTTGAGATCGCCGGCACCTCCGGGAAGGGTCTTCACCGGCGAGCCGACGCCGAAGATCTGCACCCAGTAGGTGCGGTAGCAGGAGCCGGTGGCGTAGCCGACTCCCAGCCCGGTGTAGCGGCGGTCGAGGATGTTGGCCTTGTGACCGGGCGACGCCATCCAGCTCGAGACGACCGCGGCGGCGTCCGGCTGTCCGGCCGCGATGTTCTCCCCGCTCGCCGTCCAGCCGAAGGCGGCGACGCGGGCGCTGCGCCAGGCGGAGGAGCTGTGCTCGAAGGTGCACGACGACGCCAGCTGACGTGCCCACTCCGCGGCGGCAGCATCGAGGCCGGGATCGGACACCAGCGCGGGCAGCCCGGCAGCGGTCCGCTGGGCGTTCGTCCGCGCGAACACGTCACCCGCGGGTCCGCCGGCCGCGGAGGCGACGGCGGGAGTGAGGACGAGGACGGCCAGGACGCCGGCGACGACGGCGGCGGCGAGGCGGCGGACGTGGGCGATCGGGGGTCTGCGGGACCGGCTCATGGGTCGACGATAGCGCCGCCGGTACGCTGGCCTGCATGAGCGAGCCGATCGAAGACTTCTACGCGGTCATCCCTGCCGGCGGCATCGGCAGTCGGCTGTGGCCGCTGTCCAGGGCGGACGCCCCGAAGTTCCTGCACGACCTCACCGGCTCCGGCCATTCGCTGCTGCGCGACACATGGGACCGTCTGGAGCCGCTCGCCGGTCCGGACCGGATCGCGGTGGTCACCGGGCGCGCCCATCGTGCGGCGGTGGAGGCCGAGCTGCCCGGTATCGCCGACCTCAACGTCTTCCTGGAGTCGGAGCCCCGCGAATCCGCGGCGGCGATCGGGCTGGCTGCGGCCGTGCTGCACCGGCGCAACCCGGACGTGATCATCGGCTCGTTCAGCGCGGACCACGTCATCCGGGGCACCCGCGTCTTCGAGTTCGCCGTCCGCGACGCGGTCGAGGTCGCGAGGGAGGGTTACATCTGCACGATCGGCATCGCGCCCACGGAGCCGGCGGTCGGCTTCGGCTACATCAAGAAGGGGCCGGAGCTGGTCGTGGAGCGGGCGCGGGAGGCGGCCCTCGTCGAGAGCTTCGTGGAGAAGCCGGATCTGGAGACGGCCAAGGCCTACCTCGCCGAGCGCACGTACCTGTGGAACGCGGGCATGTTCATCGCGAAGGCGAGCGTCCTGCTGGACGAGCTCGCCGCCAACGAGCCCGCGCTGCACGCCGGCCTGCTCGAGCTCGCCGAGGCCTGGGACGACCGGGAGCTCCGCGGGCCCGCCGTCGACCGCATCTGGCCGCGGCTGAAGAAGATCGCGATCGACTATGCCGTCGCGGAGCCGGCGGCACGGCGCGGACGCCTCGCGGTCGTCCCCGGGCACTTCGACTGGGACGACGTGGGGGACTTCGCGTCGCTGACGAAGCTCATCACGAACGGCCGCAAGAACGACCTCGCCGTCCTCGGACCCCGCGCCCGGGTGCTCACCGATGCGGCCAGCGGCATCCTCGTGAGCCAGACCACCCGTGTCATCAGCCTGGTGGGGGTGCAGGACATCGTCGTGGTCGACACCCCCGATGCGCTCCTGGTCACGACGGTCGAGAACGCGCAGCGCGTGAAGGGCGTGGTCGAGTCGCTGAAACTCAACGGACAGGGTGACGTGCTCTGATGAGCACCGCCCCGTGCTCATCGGCAGGGTTGATTTCAGCTTTGTAACCATTGGCCCGGCCGCCCGGGGCCGACGTGCACGAACGTCGAAACACTAGGTAACTTTGATCGATCCGCGATGGCCGCGGGTTCGTTGAGGGAGGCATCCGTGACCATCTCCACCACCAAGAAGCTGCTCGGCGCGACGGTCGCCGCCGGTGTCGTCTTCGCTCTTGCCGGCTGCGGTCAGGCGCCGACCGACGAGTCCGAGGGCGGATCCGCCCCCGTCGACTCCGACTTCAAGCCCTGCCTCATCTCCGACGCCGGCGGCTGGAACGACAAGTCGTTCAACCAGTCGGCCAAGGAGGGCATGGACAGCGCCGCCGACGAGCTCGGCATCAAGCCGCTGGAGTTCGAGTCCGCCAACGACAACGACTACGCGCCGAACCTCGAGACCGCCGTCTCCGAGGGCTGCTCGCTGATCGTCTCGGTCGGCTTCAAGCTGTCCGCCGCCACGGTCGAGTCCGCGCTCGCGAACCCCGAGATCGACTACGCGATCATCGACGACTGGGCCGACAACGACTTCGACGGCACCACCGACGCGCCGAACATCAAGCCCCTCGTCTTCGACACCGCCCAGGCTGCCTACCTCGGCGGCTACGCCGCGGCCGCCTGGTCCGCAGAGGCCGGCGTGAACAAGGTCGGCACCTTCGGCGGCATGCAGATCCCGTCGGTCGCCGTCTTCATGGACGGCTACCAGCTCGGTGTCGAGAAGTACAACGAGGACAAGTCGGCCGACGTCCAGGTCTTCGGTTGGGACGCCGCCACCCAGAAGGGCTCCTTCACGGGCGGCTTCGACGCCAACGACACGGCCAAGCAGACCGCTCAGGGCGTGCTCGACCAGGGTGTCGACGTCATCCTCCCCGTCGGCGGCCCGGTCTACCAGAGCGCCGCAGCGGCGATCAACGACAGCGGCAAGGACACGCTGATGCTCGGCGTCGACAGCGACCTCGCCGTCGCCGACCCCAGCGTCGCCGACATCACGCTCGTCTCGATCATGAAGGCCATCGACGTGGCCGTCCGCGACGCGACGCTCGCGGCCGCCGCCGGCGAGTTCGACCCGGAGCCCTACATCGGCACGCTCGAGAACGAGGGCGTGAAGCTCTCCGGCTTCGGCGACTTCGAGGCGGACCTGCCCGAGGGCCTCACGGACGAGCTGGCCGCTCTCCAGGAGCAGATCATCTCCGGTGACATCACGGTGGAGTCCGAGAACTCTCCCACCCGCTGAGTCGGAGCCGTACCCAGCACGGGGCGAGTGGCGCAGGCTGCCACTCGCCCCGCACTGTGGGCGGCGACGATTCTCCTCGGTGACTCTTCTGGATAAGGTGCAGATATGAAGCTCGAACTTCGCGGCATCACCAAGCGATTCGGCAGCCTCGTGGCGAACGACCACATCGATCTCGTGGTCGAACCCGGTCAGATCCACGCTCTCCTCGGGGAGAACGGCGCAGGCAAGTCGACGCTGATGAACGTTCTCTACGGTCTGTATCAGGCCGACGAGGGCGAGATCCTCCTCGACGACGTCGTGCAGCACTTCCGCGGCCCCGGCGACGCTATGGCCGCCGGCATCGGCATGGTGCACCAGCACTTCATGCTCGTGCCGGTGTTCACGGTGGCCGAGAACGTCATGCTCGGTCACGAGCAGACCAAGGGCCTCGGCATGCTGGACATCGCGAAGGCACGCGAGCACGTGCGCACGGTCGCCGCGCGGTTCGGGTTCGACATCGATCCGGACGCCGTCGTCGGCGACCTGCCGGTGGGCGTGCAGCAGCGCGTCGAGATCATCAAGGCGCTGTCCCGCGACGCCAGGGTCCTCGTCTTCGACGAGCCCACCGCGGTGCTGACGCCGCAGGAGACCGACGAGCTCATGGCCATCATGCGCCAGCTCCGGGACGAGGGCACCGCGATCGTCTTCATCACGCACAAGCTGCGTGAGGTGCGCGAGGTCGCCGACCGCATCACGATCGTCCGGCTCGGACGAGTGGTGGGGGAGGCCTCGCCGACCGCCACCAACGCCGAACTGGCCTCGCTCATGGTCGGCCGCGCGGTCGAGCTGACCGTGCACAAGGAGGCGCCGCGCCTCGGCGAAGGTGGTCTGGAGGTCCGCAACCTCCGGGTGCTCACCTCCACCGGGGCCATCGTCGTCGACGACGTCGACTTCACCGTGCGACCGGGCGAGGTCCTCGCCGTCGCCGGTGTGCAGGGCAACGGCCAGACCGAGCTCGTCGAGGCCATCGTCGGCCTCGCCGCGCGCGTCGAGGGGAACATCATCCTCGACGGCACCGAGCTCGTGGGCAAGAGCGTCCGCGGCATCCTCGACGCGGGTGTCGGGTTCGTGCCGGAGGACCGCACGGAGGACGGCCTCGTCGCCGGATTCTCGGTCGCCGAGAACCTCATCCTCGACCGCTCCGACGACGTCGCCTTCAGCCGGGCCGGGACGCTGCGCCGCGGCGCCCTGGAGGACTTCGCCAAGGAGCGCATCGCGGAGTACGACATCCGCACGCAGGGCCCGTACACCCCCGCCGGCACCCTCTCCGGAGGCAACCAGCAGAAGGTCGTGATCGCGCGCGAGATGAGCCGGGAGCTGCGACTCTTCGTGGCGGCTCAGCCGACCCGCGGGGTCGACGTGGGCTCGATCGAGTTCATCCACAAGCGGATCATCGAGACGCGCGACGCGGGCGTCCCCGTGATCGTCGTCTCGACCGAGCTCGACGAGGTCGCCGCCCTCGCCGACCGGATCGCGGTCATGTACCGCGGCACCATCGTCGGCATCGTCCCCGGTGACACGCCCCGGGAGACACTCGGACTCATGATGGCCGGAGCGGCCGATGCGGAGGTGACCGCGTGAGCGGCGCGACACCCGGTGCAGGAGACGTCACGAAGGGCCTGCCGCCCGAGCAGCTCTCGCCCAGCACGGGCCTCGCGGACGAGGTGCCCCCGGCCCCGCGCGGGAACGTCGTGCTCAAGGAGATACTCCGCGGCAGCGCGGTCACGACGATCCTGGCGATCGTCCTCGCGCTCATCGTCGGCGGCATCCTCATCGCCTTCACCAACGAAGACGTGCAGAAAGCCTCCGGCTACTTCTTCGCCAAGCCGAGCGACACGTTCGTCGCGGCCTGGAACGCGGTCTACAACGGCTACGAGGCGCTGTTCCGCGGAGCGATCTTCAACGCCCGTGGCGCCGACTTCGCCGCGCAGATCCGCCCGCTGACGAACACGCTGGGCTTCGCGGCTCCGCTGATCGCCGCCGGCCTGGGCGTCGCCCTCGCCTTCCGCGTCGGCCTGTTCAACATCGGTGCCCGCGGTCAGATGCTCGTCGGCGTCGCGGTCGCGGCCCTGCTGACGTTCAACCTCGACCTGCCGATCTGGTTCCACCTCCCCGTCACGCTGCTGGCCGGTATCGCCGGCGGTGCGCTCTGGGGCGGCATCGCCGGTCTCATCAAGGCACGCACGGGCGCGCACGAGGTGATCCTCACGATCATGCTCAACTACATCGCGTACTACCTGCTGCTGTGGATGATCCGCACGCCCGGGCTCCTGCAGAAACCGGGGACCAACCAGGCGCTCGGCTCGGCCACGCCGGAGAGCGCGCAGTTCCCGACCCTGCTCGGCCCGCAGTTCCCGCTCCTGGACCTCGGCTTCGTCATCGTGGTCATCGCGACGGTGTTCGTGTGGTGGCTCATCGAGCGCTCCTCGCTGGGTATGCGCATGCGCGCGGTGGGGGAGAACCCGCACGCCGCCCGCGCCGCGGGCATCAGCGTCAAGCGCGTCTACGTCTACGCGATGCTCTTCGCGGGTGCCCTCGCCGGCCTCGCCGGGATGAACCAGCTCCAGGGCGCCGTCACCACCGGGGTCACCGAGACCATCGACGCCGGCATCGGCTTCGACGCCATCACGGTCGCCCTCCTCGGACGCAGCCGCGCGTGGGGGACCTTCGCGGCCGGAATCCTGTTCGGTGCCCTCAAGGCGGGCTCGTTCTCCATGCAGGCGCAGGACATCCCCGTCGACATCGTGCTCGTCGTGCAGTCGCTCGTCGTGCTGTTCATCGCCGCGCCACCGCTGCTGCGCACGGTGTTCTTCCTCCCCAAGTCCGACGCAGAGAAGGCGGCCAAGGCGAGAGCCAAGGCCGCGAAGAAGGCGGTGACGGCATGATGTCGCTCGTGCAGACCGAGGCCGCCGACGGCACGGTGCAGCTCGCCACCGTCCGGGAGCGCCACCTCAAGGCGCCGATCAGCCTCGCGGTCGTCACCGCGCTGCTGGCGGTGCTCTTCCTCGCCGTGCCGCGCAGCGGTATCAGCACCTTCCGGCTCGGCGACCGCACGTCGGCGTTCGAGCTCCCCGACGTGGAGCTTCCCACCGCGCCGACCTTCTGGGTGGTCTTCGCCGTGCTCGTCGTCCTCACGGTCGGGGCCTTCCTCCGGGCATGGACGTACCGTGCGCCGTCGATCTGGCTCATCGTCGCCTATGGCGTGCTCGCCGTCTTCGCGTTCCTCGTCTGGGCCGCCGCCGGGGGCCTCGTCCCCGTCACGAGCCTGCTCTTCGGCGCCGTGTCGCTGTCGGTGCCGCTCGTGTTCGGCGCGCTCGGCGGCGTCATCGGCGAACGGGCCGGTGTCGTCAACGTGGCCATCGAGGGGCAGCTGCTCCTCGGCGCCTTCTCGGCGGCGCTGCTGTCCAGCATCACCGGCAACGCCTTCGTCGGCCTCATCGGCGCCATGATCGGCGGCGTGCTCGTGGCGAGCGTGCTGGCGGCATTCGCCATCAAGTACCTCGTCGAGCAGGTCATCGTCGGTGTCGTGCTCAACGTCCTCGTCACCGGCCTCACCGGCTTCCTCTACGGCGCGCTCCTCGCCCCGAACGAGGCCGAGTTGAACACCCCGGTGCGCTTCTCCCGCATCGAGATCCCGGTGCTGAGCGACATCCCGATCATCGGTCCGGTGCTCTTCAACCAGACCTTCATCGTGTACCTCATGTTCATCACCGTGGCCGTCGTCGCGTGGGGCCTGTACCGCACCAAGTGGGGCCTGCGCCTCCGCGCCGTGGGCGAGCACCCGCAGGCGGCCGACACGGTCGGCATCCGGGTCAACCCGACCCGCTTCTGGAACGTGCTGCTCGCGGGCGCGATCGCCGGCATCGGCGGCGCGTACTTCACGCTCGTCTCGGTCCCGCAGTTCGGCAAGGAGATGACGGCCGGACTCGGCTTCATCGCCCTCGCCGCGGTGATCTTCGGGCGCTGGGACCCGATCCGCGCGACGCTCGCCGCCCTGCTCTTCGGATTCGCGACGAACCTGCAGAACCTGCTCTCGATCCTGAAGACGCCGATCCCCGGTGAGTTCATGCTCATGCTCCCGTACGTGGTCACGCTGCTCGCGGTCGCCGGGTTCGCCGGACAGATCCGCGGCCCTGCCGCCAGCGGCAAGCCGTACATCAAGTCGTAGAACCCGCAGGGAAGAAGGAACCACCACCATGACGGACATCGACTGGGACGAGCTGCGCCAGGTCGCCGCGGATGCCATGACCAAGGCGTACGCGCCGTACTCGCGCTATCGCGTGGGGGCGGCGGCTCTCGTCAGCGACGGGCGGATCGTCGCCGGCTGCAACGTCGAGAACGCCTCCTACGGCGTCACGCTGTGCGCGGAGTGCGCGCTCGTGGGAGACCTGTTCATGTCCGGCGGCGGCCAGCTCGTCGCCTTCGTGTGCGTGAACAACGACGGCGAGACGATCATGCCCTGCGGCCGGTGCCGGCAGCTGCTGTTCGAGCACGCCGTACCCGGCATGCTGCTGGAGACCGTCTCCGGCATCCGCACGATCGACGAGGTGCTGCCCGATGCGTTCGGGCCGCGCGACCTGGAGGAAGCACGATGACCGCTGGACAGGCTCAGGGAGCCATCGAGCCGTTCGACGCGGTCGATGTGATCCGTGCCAAGCGCGACGGGGGCGTCGTGCCCGAGCCGGCCCTGCGCTGGATGGTCGACGCCTACACGCGCGGCTACGTGTCCGACGCGCAGATGGCGTCCTTCGCGATGGCGATCTTCCAGCGCGGCATGGAGCGCGACGAGATCCGCGTGCTCACCGACGCGATGATCGCGTCCGGTGAGCGCATGAGCTTCGCGACCCTCGGCAAGAAGACCGTGGACAAGCACTCCACCGGCGGCGTCGGTGACAAGATCACCCTGCCGCTGGCCCCGCTGGTGGCCTCGTTCGGCGTGGCGGTCCCGCAGCTCAGCGGCCGCGGCCTCGGCCACACCGGCGGCACGCTCGACAAGCTGGAGTCGATCCCCGGCTGGCGCGCCGCGCTCAGCAACGAGGAGATGTTCGCGCAGATGCAGGGCGACGTCGGGGCCGTGATCTGCGCCGCCGGCTCTGGTCTCGCTCCTGCCGACAAGAAGCTCTACGCGCTCCGCGACGTGACCGGCACCGTGGAGGCCATCCCGCTGATCGCCTCCAGCATCATGTCGAAGAAGATCGCCGAGGGGACCGACGCCCTCGTCCTGGATGTGAAGTTCGGCTCCGGCGCCTTCATGCAGGACATCGACCGTGCCCGCGAGCTCGCCCGCACGATGGTCGCGCTCGGCACCGACTCCGGCGTCGCGACGACGGCACTTCTGACCGACATGAACGTCCCTCTGGGCCGCGCGATCGGCAATGCGAACGAGGTCCGCGAGTCGGTCGAGATCCTCGCCGGTGGAGGACCCGCCGACGTGCGGGAGCTGACCGTCGCGCTTGCCAGGGAGATGCTCGCGCTGGCCGGCCAGCCCGATGCGGACGTGGAGGCGGCGCTGGACGACGGCCGCGCCATGGACTCCTGGAAGGCGATGATCCGCGCCCAGGACGGCGACCCCGATGCGGCCCTCCCTGTCGCGCGGGAGACGCACGTCGTCACGGCGCCCGCGGACGGCATCGTCACCCGGATGGACGCGCTCCCCTTCGGAATCGCCGCCTGGCGTCTCGGCGCCGGCCGTGCGCGGGCCGAAGACCCGGTGATCTTCGAGGCAGGCATCGACCTGCACGCGAAGCCCGGTGACCGGGTGGTCGCGGGGCAGCCGCTGTTCACCCTGTCGGCGGCGGACGAAGCGCGCTTCCCCCGAGCCATCGAGGCCCTCGAAGGGGCCTGGGAGCTCGGCGACGACGCGCCGACCGTGGGGCCGATCGTCCGCGAGCGCATCACGGCGTGAGGCCCGGGCGCTAGCCTGGACGAACACCCCGCGACCGAGAGGATCCCCATGTCGATCGATGCGAGCGGCGACGTCGCCATCCAGGGCGTCTCCTTGCGGAGCCTGCCGAAGGTGTCGCTGCACGACCACCTGGACGGCGCCGTGCGTCCGGCCACGATCATCGAGCTCGCCGACGCGATCGGTCTCGACCTCCCCGCCTCCGACCCGGCGGCGCTCGGCTCCTGGTTCGCGAAGAAGAGCGACTCCGGATCGCTGGGGGAGTACCTGAAGACCTTCGAGCTCACCACCGCCGTCATGCAGACCCGCGAGGGGCTGACCCGTGTCGCGCGCGAGTTCGTCCAGGACCTTGCGGCCGACGGGGTCATCTACGGCGAGGTGCGCTGGGCGCCGGAGCAGCACCAGGGCGGTGGTCTCTCCCTGGAGGACGCCGTCGAGGCCGTGCAGCAGGGGATCGAGGAGGGCGAGGACGCAGCGGACCGGGACGGCCGCAGCATCCGCGTCGGACAGCTCCTCACCGCCATGCGACACACGGACCGCGCTCGGGAGATCGCCGAACTCGCAGTGGACTTCCGCGGACGCGGCGCCGTGGGCTTCGACATCGCCGGTCCCGAGGACGGCTTCCCGCCGTCAGACCACCGCGAGGCTTTCGACTACCTTGCCGAGAACTTCTTCCCGGTGACCGTGCATGCGGGGGAGGCGGCGGGTCTCGCCTCGATCCGCTCGGCCCTGCTGGACGGGCGCGCGCTCCGCCTCGGACACGGCGTCCGGATCGCCGAGGACCTCGAGGTCGTCACGCAGGAGGGCGACGAGGTGCAGGTGCGCTTCGGCGACCTCGCGCGCTGGGTGCGCGACCGGGAGATCCCGCTGGAGCTCTCCCCGTCGTCGAACCTGCAGACCGGCGCCGTCGCCGCCTGGGGCAAGACGCTCGCCGATCACCCGTTCGACCTGCTCTACCAGCTCGGCTTCGCGGTGACGGTGAACGTGGACAACCGCACCATGAGCGCGACCTCGCTCACGCGCGAGCTGGCCCTGCTCGTGCAGACCTTCGAGTACGACCTCGACGACCTCGAGGCCTTCCAGTTCAACGCCGCCGCAGCAGCCTTCCTCCCCGTCGAGGAGAGGGAAGAGCTCGTCGAGATGATCGCCGAGGGCTTCGACGCCTGAGCCCGGGTCGACACGACCGGTCCGCGCGGCGGATCGGGAGGCGGCACGCGAGGATGGACGCATGCCCGCTTCCGTCTTCCTCGCCGGTCCCGCCTCCTGGAACCGTATGGTCCTCCTCGACCGTCTCCCCGAGCCCGTGCCGCACATGCAGTTCGCGCAGGCGAGCTGGGAGACCGTCGGCGGCACGAGTGCGGGCAAGGCGCTGAGCCTGACGGCGCTCGGCCGATCCGTGGTGCTGCATGCCGTCGCCGGGGCGGACGAGGAGGGGCTCCGGGTCCGTGCGGCACTGGAGGCCGCCGGGGTGGTCGCCCAGTGGACGGACGGAACCACGGAGCGGCACCTCAACCTGATGACTCCGCAGGGTGACCGGGTGTCGCTGTACCTCTCCACTCCGGCGGAGACGACAGGCACGGACGACGCCGCGCACGCCGCCGAGATGGCCGCGGCCGATGCCGTCGTGCTCGATCTGGCCGCAGAGCCGCGGCGGCTGCTCCCGCTCGCGGCGGCCAGCGGCACGCCGCTCTGGGTCGACGTGCACGACTACGACGGCGTCGACGGGTATCACCGGCCCTTCCTGGCGGCGGCCGCGGCCGTCTTCTGCAACGCGGATCGGCTGGCCGACCCGGTGGAGTTCCTGCGCGCCGTCGTCGCGGAGGGAGCGGAGTTCGCCGTGTGCACGCTCGGAGCGGAGGGCGCGGTCGCGGTGGGGGCGGACGGGGCCGAGCTGCGGGTGCCCGCGCTGCCGACCACCGTCGTCGACACCAACGGCGCGGGTGACGCGTTCCTGGCCGGAGTCCTCGACGCGCGGCTGGCCGGTGCGGACCTGGCATCGGCGCTCTCGGCGGGTACGCGCTCGGCCGCCGGCGTGCTGACCACGCGGCACCTGCATCCGCTGCTCGACCCGATCCTCGGGGATCCGCGGGCGGCCTAGGGCGCGACCTGCTCCAGGAAGCCGCCGACGACCTCGGTGATCTCGGCGTGCATCTCGTCGTCGTCGATGGTTGGGGTGCCGTCACCGGACTGGGGCCCGTAGTCGCCGAAGGAGGCATGGGAGGCGCCGTCGATCTCGACGAACTCGGCGTCCGCGGGGAGCTCGGACCGGGCATCCGCGATCTTCTCGGGTGTGGAGAGGCCGTCCTCACTGCCGGAGACGCTGAGCACGGGGAGGTCGGTGCCTGCGAGGTCGGTCGCGCAGTAGGAGGCGAAGAGGACGAGCGCATCGGCGTCCGTCGCGAGCTGGCAGGCGCGCACCCCGCCGAGCGAGTGGCCGCCCACGGCCCAGGTCTCCACGTCGGGCGCGGCGCTCGTGAACGAGCCGAGGCCGCGTGGGTCGAAGAAGGCGAGGTTGAGCCAGGGCCGCGTGATCACGACCGTGGTGCCCTCCTCCGCGAGTCCCTGCAGGATCGACGCGTAGGCCCAGGGGTCGACCTTCGCCCCCGGGATGAAGACGAGTCCGCGGTCGGACGCGCCGTCCGCGGGCTCCAGGACGATCCCCTCCTCGGCATCGGTCACCGTGATCGCCGGATTCTCCCGGACGGCGGCGAGCGGTTCGGGCTCCGCGGCCATGACACCGACCTGGCTCCACACGAGGATCCCGCCGACGGCGAGGAGGAGGGCGATCGCCACACTCCACAGGACTCGTCTCAGGACGCGGCGTCGGGGCTTCTGCTGCACAGCAGCAACGCTACTCCCGCCCGGACGCCGCGTCCTCTCAGCCGGCGAGCGCCGCCTGACGGAGCGCCACGGCGTCGCGGACGGCGGGGAAGAGCGGGTGTTCCGGATCGAGGCCCGTGGTGCGGACGGTGAATCCGCCGGCATCCTCGGTGCGCAGCAGCGACTGCAGCTCGACCGCCTGCTCGTCGGCGGGGTCGTCGAACTCCAGCGCGGCGGCGACGGCCGCCACGAGCGCGTCCGTCGACAGCCCGTGCTCGGCGGCCATCGCCGCGGGACCGATGAAGCGCTCGTGCCGGGAGATCTTCCGCAGCGGCTGACGTCCGACGCGCTGCACGGTGTCCACGAGCGCGGGATTGCGGAACCGCTCGAGGATGGTCGCGCGGTACTGCGCCAGGTCCGCGGGGTCGAGACCGTGTTCGACGACCAGCACCGCGGAGGTCTCCTCCAGCGCGGCGGAGACCTGCGTGGCGATCGCCTCGTCCGCGAGGGCGTCCGAGATCCGCTCGATGCCCGCCCGTGCACCGAAGTACGCGGTGGCGGCATGACCGGTGTTCACCGTGAAGAGCTTGCGCTCGATGTACGGTGCGAGGTCGTCGACGAAATGGGCGCCGGGAATGCGGGGCGGGGTGTCACCGAACGGCCGGGCCTCGATCGCCCACTCGAAGTACGGCTCCACCGTAACGTCGATGCCGCCGCCCTCCGGCTGCGCGGGCACGATCCGGTCGACGGCGGTGTTCGCGAACACCGCACGCGCGAGGAGGGCGTCGGCGTCCGGCCCCGCCGCGGCGACGATCTCCTGCCGCAGCTGATCGGTGGCGCCGATGGCGTTCTCGCAGGCCATCACCTGCAGCGGCGCGGCCTCGGGGGAGCGCAGCGCGAGCCCGGCGACGATCGACGGGGCGACGAACCGCAGCACGGTGGGGCCGACGGCGGTCGTGACGACGTCGGCCGTCGCCACCTCCTCCGCCACCACGGCGGGGTCCGTGCGGCTGTTCACCGCACGGAACCCGGAGACGACGTGGTCGGTCCCTCCGGGGCCGGCTTCGTGCACGGTGTACGAGTCCGCCCTGTCGATCGCCTCCACGAGCGCGTCGGCGACGTCGCTGAACACGACCTCGTAGCCGCCCTCGTGCAGGAGCAGGCCGACGAAACCACGCCCGATGTTGCCCGCCCCGAAGTGGACCGCCTTCATCCCTCGTTCACCTCCGAGAGGAGAGCGAACAGCTCGTCCGGCGTCGCCGCCGCTTCCAGCCGGGCGACGTCGTCCTCCTCCGAGAAGAGGATCGCGATGCGGGACAGGATGTCGAGGTGCTCGTCGCCGACCCCGGCGATGCCGATCACGAACCGCGCCTGCTCGCCGTCCCAGTCGACGCCGCCGTCGTAGCGGACGACGGAGAGGGCCGAGGCGAGGATGGCGTCCTTCGCCTCGTTCGTGCCGTGCGGGATGGCCAGCCCGTTGCCCATGTATGTCGACACGGTCTCCTCGCGCTGGCGCATCGCGTCGACGTACGCCGGGGTCACCGCACCGGCGGCGACGAGGATGTCCGTTGCCTCCTGGAGTGCGTCGTCCCGCGACGCGCCTCCCGGGTGGATGCGGACCTGCTCGGCAGTGAGAACGCTCATTCTTCGTCCTTTCGCTGTTCCTTGACCATCTCGACGACCTCGTCGTACTTCGGCGAGTTCATGAAGTTGTCCACCGACACGTGCAGGGAGTCCGGCGACTTCGCCGTGGCCCGGTCGGTGAGCTGCTGCTGCGTGATGACCACGTCGGCGGCGCCGTCGAGGTTGGCGATGGCGGCGTTCGTGACGGTGACGCCCTCGATGCCGGCCTTCTTCAGCTTGTTGCGGAGCACGCTGGCACCCATGGCGGACGAGCCCATGCCGGCATCGCACGCGAACACGATGGTCTCGATGGGGGCCGCCGCGACCGCGGTGGTGGCGGGAGCCGGCGTGGTCTCCGGAGCCGTCGTCGCGGTCGAGGTACGCAGGGCGTCCATCGCCGCGGACGACTTGCCCTTGTTCGCCTCGGTCTGCGCGATGGCCGCGCCGAACGTGTCGCCCTCGGCAGCGAGGTCGCGCTTGCGCGAGGCCCGCAGGATGACGCCGGTGATGAGGAACGTCACGGTCGCTGCGATGATGACCGACAGGTAGACGACGAGGAGGTTGGCGACGCCCGGGCCGATGGCCGCGGCGGTCACGGCGATGATGCTCCCCGGGGCCGCCGGGAAGGCGAGTCCGCCGCCGAGGACCATGTTCGTGGTCACACCGGCCGCTCCACCCGCGATGAGCGCGAGGATCGTGGTCGGCTTGCTGAGCGCGTACGGGAAGTAGATCTCGTGGATGCCGCCGAAGAACTGGATGATGGCGGCACCGGGAGCGGAGGCCTTCGCCGCGCCAACCCCGAAGAAGGTGAAGGCGAGCAGCAGACCGAGGCCGGGGCCGGGGTTCGCCTCGATGAGGAAGAGGATCGACTTGCCCGTCTCGGCGGCCTGCTCGATCCCCAGCGGGGTGAACACGCCGTGGTTGATGGCGTTGTTGAGGAACAGCACCTTGGCCGGCTCGACGATGATCGACACGAGCGGCAGCAGGTTGAGCGACACGAGCCAGTCCACGGCGGCGCCCAGCGCGGCGCTGATGCCGAGCATGACCGGGCCGAAGGCGAAGAACCCGACGATGGCGAGGATCATGCCGAGGATGCCGGCGGAGAAGTTGTTGACGAGCATCTCGAAGCCGGGGCGGATCTTGCCGTCCCACAGCTTGTCGACCTGCTTCATGATCCAGGCGGCGATCGGGCCCATGATCATGGCGCCGAGGAACATCGGGATGTTCGTCCCGACGATCACGCCGACGGTCGCGATCGTGGCGACCACGCCACCGCGCTCGCCGTAGACCATGCGACCCGCCGTGTTCGCGATCAGGAGGGGCAGCAGGTAGGTGACCATCGGGCCGACCAGGCCCACGTAGGCCAGGATGTTGCCGTCCGCGCCCTCGGCGACCGCGGTCATCGCGCCCTGCCAGCCGAGGACGGCGGAGTCGCCGCCGCCGCCGATGATCTCGGCGACGCCGGCCCAGTGCCAGCCGAACGGGCTCTCGGCCCCGAAGAAGCCCTTCGGGATGAAGAGCATCGTGATGAAGCCCCAGGCGATGAAGGCCGCGATGTTCGGCATGATCATGCCGGAGAGGAACGTGCCGAAACGCTGCACGCCCACGCGGAGGCCACCGGGGGCGGTGGCGGCGGGTGACGTCGTCGTCATGATGTGGTCTCTTTCTGATGAGGGGGGAGTGCCGCGGCGAGGGTCGCCGCAGCGGTGCGGGCGGAGGGGGCGTCGTCCGCGCCGAGCGCGGCTTCCGCGAGGCGGAGGGCATCGTCGCGAGTCCGGGCGGCGAGCGCCTGGCGGACGTCCGCGAGGGCCGACGGCGCCATGGAGAGGCTCGTTGCACCGAGCCCCACGAGGACGACGGCGAGCAGCGGGTCGGCCGCGGCCTCGCCGCAGATGCCGACCGGCTTGCCGAGACGGGCGCCGGCCGCGCCGACCTCGCGCACCAGGCGCAGCACCGCGGGGTGCCAGGGGTCCTGGAACGACGCGACGGAGCCGAGCAACCGGTCCGCGGCCATCGTGTACTGGGTGAGGTCGTTGGTGCCGATCGACGCGAAGTCGGCGTGCGCGAGCACTCGGTCGGCGAGCAGGGCGCTGGAGGGCACCTCGACCATGACGCCGGCCGTCTTCAGCCCGTACTCGCGGGCGAGGCCGGTGAAGTACACGGTCTCCTCGACGGTGGCCACCATGGGCGCCATGACCCACAGGTCGGCGTCGGTCGCGGCGTCGGCCTCGGCCAGCGCGGTCAGCTGCTCGCGGAGGATGTCCTCGCTCGCGCGGAGTGCCCGCAGGCCGCGCAATCCCAGGGCCGGGTTCTCCTCGTGTGCGTCGTTGAGGAAGGCCAGCGGCTTGTCGGCACCCGCGTCGAGCATCCGCACGACGACCTTCTTGCCGGGGAAGGCCTCCAGCAGCTCGCGGTAGGCGTCCCGCTGCTGGGCGACCGTCGGCGCCTGCGACGCGGAGAGGAACAGGAACTCCGTCCGGAACAGGCCGACGCCCTCGGCCCCCCGAGCGACCGCGTCGGCGGCGTCGGCCGGCTTCCCCAGGTTCGCGAGCAGCGCGACCGGTGTGCCGTCGGCGAGCGCGCCGGGGGTGAGCGGGGCGTCGTCGGCGACCAGCCGGGCGGCGGCGCGCTCGGCGGCGCGGGTGCGCTCGTCGTCGGTCGGCTCGCGGGTGATCACGCCCGCGGCCGCGTCGACGATGACGGTCTCCCCGGTCGTCAGGGCGTGCCCGTCGCCGACGCCGACCACGGCCACGATGCCCTTCTCCCTGGCGAGGATCGCCGTGTGGGAGGTCGGGCCGCCGTCGATGGTGACGAGGGCGAGCACCTGGTCGAGGTTCAGCAGCGCGGTGTCGGCGGGCGCGAGGTCGCGCGCCACGAGGACGAACGGGTGCCCCGGGTCGGGCACGCCGGGGGCCTCCACGCCGCGCAGCCGGGCGAGCACCCGCTGCGCGATGTCGTCGAGATCGGCGGCGCGCTCGCCGAGGTAGCCGCCGACGGCTTCGAGCGTGGCCCGGAAGCCGGCGAAGGCGTCGTGGACGGCCCACTCCGCGGTGGCGCCGGCGTCGATCCTGCTGTCGACCTCGTCCTGCAGGGTGGGGTCCTCGGCGATCATCGCCTGCGCCTCGAGCACCTCCTGCGCCGCGCCACCGGCGGCCTCGCCGCGCTGGGTCAGCTCCTGCGCCACGACGGCGACGGCCTCGCGGACCCGCACGCGCTCGGCATCCGCCCCCGCGGTACTCGGCGTATTCTCGGGCGCGGGCAGCGCCTCGGTCATGCGGACGACCGGTCCCTGCGCGACGCCGAGACCGATCCCCACCCCTCGCAGCGCGCTCATCCGGCGGCGTCCTGGTCGTGGTCGGTGGTCAGCAGCTCGGTGAGCGTGTCCAGGACCCCCTCCGCGCCGTCGCCCTCGGCCGTGAGCGTCACGTAGTCGCCGTGCTCGATGGCCAGGGCGATCACCCCGAGGATGCTCGCGGCGTTGACCGGCTTGCCGGAATCCTTGGCGATCGTGACCGCGAGGCCGGAGTCCTTCGCGGCCTGCGCGAAGATCTTGGCGGGCCGGGCGTGCAGTCCGTGCGAAGAGCCGATGCGGACGGTGCGGGTGGCGGTCATGGTGTTCCTTTCGGGGCCCCGCCGGCGGCGGCGAGGGTCGACTGGGCGAGGAGAAGCGTGCGGCCGCCGTCGCGATCGGCGAACACGTCGTCGGGCAGGACCGCGACGGGCGCGCTGGTCAGGTCGCGGATGGCGCCGAGGCGCTCACGGAGGTGCGGACCCACGAGGACGAGGTCGTGTCCGCCGACGGGGACGGTGCTCTCGACACCGGCGTCTGCGTCCCAGTCCAGTCCCGCCGCCGCGGCGGCGGTGCGCAGGCGCTGGGCGACGAACGTGCTCGACGCGCCGGCGCCGCAGACCACGAGAATCCTCATCGATGTCACCTTCCTGAGAACAGTCTGGGAAACCCGGCCGCGGTGGCACCAACACGTTCTCTTCCGCCCCTGCGGAACCCTCCTCGCCGCGCCCCCGTCGCCGGAGGCTGTCATCATGGAGAGCAGTCGGACAGTGCCGTCAGCACGGGAACTCGGAGGGATCATGTCGCGCCAGCGTCAGGACCAGCTCCTCGCCGCCCTGCTGCGCGAGGAGGGCTGGGCGACCGCGGGCACGCTGGCCGACCTCCTCGGCGTGACGCCCCGCAGCATCCGTTCCTACGTCGCGGCCCTGAACGCCCGCACGCCCGGCGCCGCGGTCGTCGAGTCCGGCCCGGCAGGCTATCGGGCGGGCCCCGGTGCCCGCGGTGCGCTCCGGGTGCGGCAGGGCGGCGACTCCGCGCCCCGCGAACGGCTGCATGCCCTGGTCCGGCTGCTGCTGGACGAGGAGGAGGGGATCGACGTCTTCGACACCGCGGACGCCCTGCATGTGAGCGAGGCGACCCTGGAGGCGGACCTCGTGCGCGTCCGCGGTCTCCTCGACGGCACAGACCTCACGCTCGAACGGGCCCGCGAGCGGGTGCGGCTCCGCGGAGACGAGGCCGCCCAGCGCCGGCTGCTCAGCCGCCTCGCCCACGACGAGATGGACGACGCCTCGTTCCACCCCGAGATCTTCCGGCGGGCCCTCTCCGGCACGGCGGTGGATGCGCGGGCGGTGGGCCCCTTCAAGTCCGCCCTGGTGGGAGAGCTCGGCGAGCTCGGCTACTACGTCAACGAGCTCGCGATCGCCGACGTCCTGCTGCACATCGCGATCGCCGCCGAGCGGGTGGCCGCCGGGCGCGCCCTCGACGCGCCACCGGTCGGAGCCCGACCGGAGATCCCGCGGGTGGGCGCGGTGATCGCCCGCCTCGCGGCCGAGCACTTCGCCGTGGTCCTGGGCGAGGGAGACAGCGGTCATCTCGCCT
This sequence comes from Microbacterium sp. K36, assembly GCF_004794355.1. Classification (NCBI taxonomy): domain Bacteria; kingdom Bacillati; phylum Actinomycetota; class Actinomycetes; order Micrococcales; family Microbacteriaceae; genus Microbacterium; species Microbacterium sp. K36. The sequence goes on from NZ_SSDN01000068.1 coordinate 103,643, forward strand.
CCCTGGTCCTCACCCGGATCGTCGCCCCGGGCGGCGAGGCGGCGCAGGAACTCGCCCGCAGCGGCGTCGCGCCGGACGTGGAGGCGGCGGTCCGGGCGGAGATCGCGCGGGCGGCGGAGGACTACCGCGTCGACCTCGTCGACGAGACCTTCGTGCTCCGCCTCGCGCTGCACGTGCAGAACCTCCTGCGCCGCGCCGAGGAGAGCGCCCTCACCCGGAATCCGCTGACCCGCTCGCTGAAGACGACGTACCCGATGATCTTCGAGGTCGCGGTGTCGATCGCGAGCGGTCTGCACGACCGGCTCGGCACGCCCATCCACGACGACGAGATCGCCTACATCGCCATGCACGTCGGGGGCCGGCTGGAACGGAGCCGCAAGGCGGAGTCCATCCTCACCGCGACCATCGTCTGCCCCGGCTACTACGAGCTCCACGAACTCCTGCGCTCGAGCGTGGACCGTTCGCTGGGGTCCGCGATCGAGGTCACCAGCGTCGTCACGAACGTCGACCCGGACTGGGCGTCGTTCGACACCGACCTCGTGCTGAGCACGATCGAGCCCGGCGCCTCCGGCGACCGCTTCGTGCGCATCCAGCCGTTCCTCACGGACGCGGACGTCGACCGCATCCAGCAGGCCGCAGGGCGCCTGCGCCGGGGGCGGCGGCTGGCCCGGCTCCGAGAGGAGCTCGCGCGCTACTTCCACCCCGACGCCTTCGTGCATCCTCTGCCGGACGAAGGGGAGGAGGCCATCATCCGGCGGCTCGGCGCGCCGCTCGTGCGGGCCGGCCTGATCGGCGACGACTACGTGGAGAACACGATCGTCCGGGAGCGCATGTCCTCCACGGCGTTCACCGACGCGCTGGCCGTGCCGCACGCGCTGCAGATGACCGCGGCTCGCACGGCGATCGCGCTCGGCGTCGCGGAGGGGTCGGCGGCCTGGGGCGAGGGACGCGTGCAGGTCGTCGCGCTGGCCGCCTTCAGCGAGAGCGACCGCGCCGCCTTCCAGACCGTCTTCGAACAGCTCGTGGAGGTGTTCAGCGAGCGCGAGAGCGTGCAGCGGATCGTCCGGCGCAGCGCGACGTTCGAGGGCTTCCTCGACGAGCTGGTCGCCGTGATCGACGGCTGAGGCTCAGGCGTCGGGGGCCAGCACCAGGGCGAGCTGGGTGAGCACGCGCTCGGAGGCCGGGCCTGCCGGCGTCTCCAGGGTCACGGCGTCGCCGGGCGCGAGGGCGAGGTCCATCACCGCGAGGACGCTGCGCAGATCCACGGTCGTGCCGTCCGCGGTGCGCAGCGTGACGGGGAGCTCGTGCGCCTGCGCGAGGCGCACGAGCTCCGCGACCGGTCGCGCGTGCACGCCATTGTGGGCGCTGACGACGACGTGGCGGACGGGCATGGTCAGGAGCGCTCGTCCAGGAGGACCCGGACGCCCGCCTCGAGCTCGGCGACGGCCGCTGCGGCCGCCTCGGCGGAATCACCCGTGGCGTCGATGTAGACCTTGAGCTTCGGCTCCGTGCCGCTCGGTCGGACGATCACCCGCGAGCCGTCCGAGAGCCGGTACCGCAGCACGTCGCCGGAGGGCTGCCCCGGAGCACTCTGCAGCAGATCCTCGGCGGACGCGATCGAACGCCCCGCGATCTGCGTGGGCGGAAGCGAGCGCAGCGACAGCATCACCGTGCCGATGAGCGACAGATCCGCCACCCGCACCGACACCTGGGCGCTCGAGAAGTGGCCGTACGTCTCGCCGACCTCGCGGATGAGGTCGGCGAGGGTGAGCCCGCGTTCCTGCGCCTCGGCGGCCAGGCCGAGCACGGCGACCGCGGCGGAGATGCCGTCCTTGTCGCGCACGGTCTCGGGATTGACGAGGTAGCCCAGGGCCTCCTCGAATCCGAAGACGATGCCGGGAGCCCGGGAGATCCACTTGAAGCCGGTGAGCGTCTCGTGGAAGTCCAGCCCGTGGTGGGCGGCGATGGCGCCGAGTCCGGGGGAGGAGACGAGCGAGCAGGCGAGCGAGGCGCCGGGGGTTCCCGCCGCCTGCCGCGCGGCACGCGCGCCGAGCAGCAGACCGACCTCGTTGCCCGTGAGACGCCGCCAGCCGTCCGCGGCGGTCTCGTCCGGGATGGCCACGGCGAGGCGGTCGGCGTCCGGGTCGTTCGCGAGGATGAAGTCGGCCTTCGACCTCCTGGCCGTGGCGAACGCGAGATCCATGGCCCCCGGCTCCTCCGGGTTCGGGAAGGAGACCGTGCGGAACGTCGCGTCCGGATGCAGCTGCTCGTCGACCACGATCGGTCGCGGGTAGCCGGCGGCATCGAGGATGCGGGCGACCGTCTCCCAGCCGACGCCGTGCATCGCGGTATAGACCCAGCGCAGGCGGCGGGCCCCCGCGGGCGCCGGGGCGACCGCGGCGGTGGCGGCGACGTAGGCCTGGACGAGGTCCTCGCCCGCGGTCTCGTAGGCGGTGGAGCGTGGCAGGGCCCGGACGTCCCCGCTGTCCGCGATCCGCTGGATGTGGGCGGCGATCTCGGCGTCGGCGGGAGCGACGATCTGCGAGCCGGCATCCACGCCGCCGAGGTACACCTTGTAGCCGTTGTCGTCCGGCGGGTTGTGGCTCGCGGTCACCATCACGCCGGCATCGGCGCCGAGGTGCCGCACGGCGAAGGCCAGCACGGGCGTCGGCAGCAGGCGGGGGAGCAGGATCGCGCGCAGGCCGGCCCCGGCGAACAGCTCCGCGGAGTCCTGGGCGAACACCCGGGAGTTCCGGCGTCCGTCGTAGCCGATCACGACCGTCGGCGTCGCCCCCGCGGCCCGCTCGCGCAGGTACGCCGCGAAGCCCGCGGCGGCCTGGGAGACGAGCACCCGGTTCATCCGGTTGCTTCCCGCCCCGAGCGCGCCGCGGAGCCCGGCCGTGCCGAACGCGAGACGACTGCCGAAGCGGTCGTCGAGCTCCGCCGCGGCGGCCTCGTCCCCGGAGGCGGCGCGGGTGACGATGCCGGCGAGCTCGTCGCGGGTCTGCGGGTCGGGGTCCTGGCGCAGCCAGGCGCGGGCCTGGGCGAGCCGCTCCTCGCTCACAGGGCCTCGACCACCCGGGCCAGCAGGGCGGAGATCACCGGCTCCGCCTCGCGACCGGCTTCGATGACCTCGGCGTGGCTGAGCGGCGTCTGCTGGATGCCGGCGGCGAGGTTCGTGATGAGCGAGAACCCGAGGATCTCCATGCCGGCCTCGCGCGCGGCGATCGCCTCGAGCGCGGTGGACATGCCGACGATGTGGCCGCCGATGTGCTTCGCCATCTGCACCTCGGCCGGGGTCTCGTAGTGCGGGCCGCGGAACTGCGTGTAGACGCCCTCGTCGAGCGTGGGGTCGACCGTCCGGGCGATGTCGCGCAGGCGCTTCGCGTACAGGTCGGTGAGGTCGATGAACGTCGCGCCCTCCAGGGGGGAGTCGGCGGTGAGGTTGATGTGGTCGCTGATCAGCACGGGCTGCCCGGGCTTCCACGTCTCGCGGATGCCACCCGCGCCGTTGGTGAGGACCATGATCTTCGCGCCGGCAGCTGCGGCGGTGCGGACGCTGTGCACGACCCGGCGCACGCCGTGGTTCTCGTAGTAGTGCGTGCGGGCGCCGATGACGAGGACGTTCTTCCCGCCCGGGGTCCGGATGCTGCGCAGGGTGCCGACGTGGCCCTCCAGGGCGGGCTTCGAGAATCCGGTGACCTCGGTCGCGGGGATGGTCGCGACGGTCTCGCCGATGAGGTCGGCCGCCTTGCCCCAGCCGCTGCCGAGCGTGAGGGCGATGTCGTGCTTCTCGACGCCGGTCAGCCGCGCGATGTCGGCGGCGGCTTCGGCTGCGACCTCGAACGGGTTCGCAGTGGGGTCGTCGAGGGGGTTGCTGTGGGTTTCAGGCATGGATCCACTCTAGGAAGTGGCAGGCTCCGGTGCCAGGATTGCGGAAGAATGGAGAGCATGTCTTCCACCACTTTCGAGCGCACTCAGCGCGTCGCCGTCCTCGGCGGCGGACCCGGCGGTTACGAGGCGGCCCTGGCGGCCGCCCAGCTCGGAGCGGAGGTCACCCTCGTCGAGCGCGTCGGTGTCGGCGGCTCGGCCGTGCTCACCGATGTGGTGCCGTCGAAGAGCCTCATCGCGACGGCGGACGCCGCTGTCGCCATCTCCGAGGCCAGCGACCTGGGCGTGAACTTCTACGCCAAGGGCGAGAACGGCAAGCCGCTCAAGCCGGAGATCGCCATCAACCTCGCCGCCGTGAACAAGCGCCTCGTCGCGCTGGCCGGTCAGCAGTCCGAGGACATGCGCACCACCCTCCTCGACGCCGGCGTGCGGATCCTCTCCGGTCACGGCCGTCTGGAGGGTCCGAACGCCATCGTCGTCTCCACGGGTGAGCGGGGCACGGACTTCGACCGCGTCGAGGCCGACACCATCGTCGTCGCGGTCGGCGCCTCGCCGCGCGAGCTCGACTCCGCCAAGCCCGACGGCAAGCGCATCCTCACGTGGACGCAGCTCTACGACATGAAGGCGCTGCCCGAGCACCTCATCGTCGTCGGATCCGGCGTGACCGGCGCGGAGTTCGCCTCCGCCTACATGAACCTCGGCGCGAAGGTCACGCTCGTCTCCAGCCGGGAGCAGGTCCTCCCCGGCGAGGACCAGGATGCGGCCCGCGTGCTGGAGAAGGTGTTCAAGCGGGGCGGCATGCAGGTGCTGTCGAAGTCGCGGGCCGAGAAGGTCGAGGTCGTCGGGGACGGCGTCACCGTGACCCTGTCGGACGGCCGCACCGTCGAGGGCAGCCACTGCCTCATGGCGGTCGGCTCCATCCCGAACACCGCGGGCATCGGCCTGGAGGAGGCCGGCGTCGAGCTCGACGACTCCGGTCACGTCCGGGTGAATCGCGTCGCGCGCACCTCGGTGCCGAACGTGTACGCGGTGGGCGACTGCACGAACTTCTTCCCGCTGGCCTCGGTGGCCTCGATGCAGGGACGGACCGCGGTGTTCCACGCGCTGGGCGACATCGTCATCCCGCTCGAGCTCATCAAGATCACCTCCAACATCTTCACGGCGCCGGAGATCGCGACCGTCGGCTACGGCGTCAAGGACGTGGAGGACGGCCTCGCCGACGGCATGGTCTACAAGCTCCCGCTGGCCGCCAACCCGCGCGCGAAGATGATGGGCATCAAGGACGGCTTCGTCAAGCTCATCGCCCGCAAGGGCTCCGGCACCGTCATCGGCGGCGTGATCGTGGCGCCGAAGGCCTCCGAGCTCATCTACCCGATCGCGATCGCGGTCGAGCGGCGCCTCACCGTCGACCAGGTCTCCCGCGTGTTCGCCGCGTACCCCTCGCTCTCCAGCAGTATCACCGACGCGAGCCGCGCGATGCACCTCGTGAACATCTCCTGAGCCGAGACCCCCCGCAATCGCCGAGACCCCGGGCTGCAGACATCTGCAGCCCGGGGTCTCGGCGTGAAAGCGGGGTCTCGGGTCAGGAGATCGTGAGGAGCTGGTGGCCGGCGGAGACCGTGGTGCCCGCGGCGGCGTCGATGTTACCCACCACGCCGTCCTTGTGCGCCTGCAGCGGCTGCTCCATCTTCATCGCCTCGAGGACGACGATGAGGTCGCCCTTGACGACCTGCTGCCCCTCCTCGACGGCGACCTTGACGACCGTGGCCTGCATCGGCGACTTCACGGCGTCGCCGGAGGCCCCGGCGTTGGCGACCGTGGCGTGGCTGCGGCGCGACGGCGGGACGGCGGCCGGGC